>NZ_BDGT01000024.1 GCF_001748285.1 Thermogemmatispora onikobensis
CGTCGAATGGTGTGCCAGATATGGGATCAGGTGGACGCTGCCGCCGTAATTCTGGACTACCCGGGCCTCCGGCAGGCGGGCGAGATCGGGCGTGCTGTCGCTGGCCGAGGGCGAGACCGGAGAAGCGGCATAGTCACCCCCTTTGACATAGATGGCCGGGCGAAGCAGGGCCACCAGATCGCAGGCCGTTGGCTCGCCGAAGATAGTCACATAGTCGACGCAGGCCAGAGCCGCCAGAATCTCGGCCCGCTCCTCCTGGGGTACGAGAGGCCGCCCTGGACCTTTGAGGGTCCGCACACTCTCATCGCTATTGAGACCAACGATCAGAAAATCGCCCAGGGCACGGGCCTCCTGAAGATAGCGCACATGGCCCAGGTGGAGCAGGTCGAAACAGCCATTGGTGAAGACCGCCCGTTCACCGCTTTCTTGACGTTGACGCACCAGGGCAGCCAGTTGCGCGCGCTCCACCATCTTGGCGCGCGTCGCCAGAGGCGAGCCGGGGTAGCCCGCTGACGGGGCCGGTTCGGCAGGGCGAGCGCTGCCGCCCTGCGTTGTCAGCTTAGGTTCTCCTCCATTACTCATGCAGAGCATCCATCAGTTCTTCTGGCGTATTGCTGGCGCAGCCGAGGCGACGCACGACCAGAGCGGCGGCCACGTTCGAGAGAAAAGCCGCCTCAGCCATCGTAGCGCCGGCGGTCAGGGCCAGCGCGAAGGTCGCGGCCACTGTGTCGCCGGCACCGTTGGTATCGACCACCTCGCTGCTATGGCGGTTCAGGCGATAGACCGGCAGGTGCAGTGGTTCCCTGCCGACCTCGAACAGACTCATCCCCTCGCTTCCGCGAGTGATCAGCACGCCGCGGGCCTGACTGCCCTCTAGCAGGCGCCGCCCGGCCTCGTTTAGCTCCTCCTCGTCGTGGATCGTCATCCCCAGCGTCGCCTCGGCTTCCGGCTGATTGGGGGTCAAAGCGGTGACGCCCTGGAAGCGGAAGAGCGAGCCATGTGAGTCCACCACGATGATCTTGCCCAGCTCACGTGCCAGGGGCAGGCAGGCGGCAATGATATCGGGACTGATCACGCCGTTCTCGTAATCGGCGACCATGACCGCGTCCATCGAGGGGAGCATGTGCTGAATATAGGCGATGATCTGGCTCTTGCAGGGTTCAGTGACCTCCGATGTATCGACGCGATCCAGGCGCACGATGTGCTGACGCACTACCTGCGGGCTACCGGCCAAAATGCGTGTCTTCGTAGAAGTTGGGCGGCGCTGGTCGGTCAGGAGGCCCTCCTGGTGGATGCCCCAATCGCGAATGGCCTGGCGCAGGCGGGCACCGGGGGCGTCATCGCCGACCACACCGGCCAGGAAGACCTCCGCGCCCAGGGCACGTGCGTTTACAGCCACATTGGTAGCGCCGCCTGGGATAGTGCGCTCTTCGCTCAATTCAAGGATCAGGACGGGAGCCTCGCGAGCGATGCGCGTTGGGCGCCCGATCAAATACTCATCGGCGACCATATCGCCGATGACCAGCACGCGCTTGCCGGCGAAGGCTGAAATAAGAGCGCGCAGGCGTGCAAGCCTGCTGGTGCCAAGCTCTTCCTGCATCATGCCTCTGAATGCCTTCCTCGTCCCTTGAAGATTACCACCAGTGCAAAGCGGGGCAGTGCCAGCATCCGGCGCCAGCGCCACGGCTCGTGATAGAGGCGGTAGAGCCATTCCAGGCCCAGACGCTGCCAGGCACGAGGCGCCCGCTTCTTGCGGCCCGAAAGGAAGTCGAAGGCGCCGCCAACGCCTATGGCCACGGCTACCGGCAGGCGTGACAGGTTGCGCCAGATCCACAGCTCCTGAGCTGGCGCACCGTAGGCCACGCAGAGCAGGTCGGCCTGAGCGGCGGCCAGACGCTGCAGGATCGCCTCCTCCTCGGAAGGTGCGGGCGAACCTGCATAGGTACCGGCGATCTGCAGGCCGGGGAAGCGCGCACAGAGGCGAGCGGCGGCGGCCTCGGCCACACCGGGAGCGGCACCCAGTAAATAGAGACGATAGCCGTGGGCGGCGCAGCGCTCCGCCAGGGCTGGAATCAGGTCGGTACCTGTGATGCGCTCGGGCGCGGGCTGGCCCAAATAGCGTGTTGCCCAGACCACGCCGATGCCGTCGGGCACGTTCAAAGCCGCCTCGTTGATGGCCTGGCGAAAGGCCGGGTTGCGGCGGGCCTCCATCACGAACTCAGGATTGACCGTCACGACCTGACGACAGGGCAGGCGGTTGCCACTGGCGCGCCGGCGGCGCATCTGCTCCTCAATAAAGGTGAGGGCTTCCTCCTGCGTAACGCAATCGATACGCACGCCGAGCACAGAGACAAAACGAGGGCTTCCCCGGCTCTGGCTGGGCGTGCTTTCCACTTGCTCTACTGACATAGTGCCTGTTGTAAGTACTCAGCCTGGTCAGGCGAGCCTGGCAGGGGTGGGCATCACCATCACCAGCTCATAATCTCGGTCCTGGCGTCGGTCACGATCACATCGGGGCGTGTCTCTTCGATGAAGCGCCAGACATGATCAAGGACCTCTTCGGCATGCTGGCTGCTGGTGCTCACGTAAGATAGCCCCAGGTAGGCGATCTGCCAGCGGTCATGCCCATCCACCTCGGCAATCGCTACCTCGAACTGGTTGCGCACGCGCGCCATAATCGATTTCAGAACCTGCCGTTTGGCTTTCAACGAGTGGCACGACGGCAGATGCAATGTGATTTGACAGACTCCCACGACCATGAGGCTAGTATAGCACAGTTGGTTAGCTCTCGTGACCTGCTTGCCTTCACTGCACGTACTTCCAGGTCCCAGGCCAGCCCTGCCCGCTGCCTGACGAGCTTCCTGTCGTTGGCCGATCTGCTCACTGACGGCCTGCCTGAGTTGCTCACCGCCACGGCTTGCGCGTTCGCCTATTTGCTTGCTTGCTTGCTTGCTCGCTCGCTCGCGTGCGGCACAGATGTGCGATGCAGGCCATCCCTGGGGTTATCCTATCCATTCCTGTGGCAGGCCCACGAACCGCTAAAGCGGTGCTGCAGGCAGGGCACAAGTGCTGGCTCCGCTCTGCCAGTCGCCAGCCCCTCATTGAGCGACTGGCTGGCACTTGGTAGGCGGGATGGGACACTCTCGACGCCCTCAATTATCTCTGATAGAATGGCATGAAGGCAACCATACAGGCCACTTTTCTTCCGCCACGAGCATGAAGGAGAAGGCAAGATGACAGAAGTTGGTACGCGGAGCGAAGAACAGCCCGTGCTCCCAATGCAGGGAGTGCCGCAGCCTCGTCGGGAAGAGGTCCTCAATCTACCGCGTGTCCATATATCTCACCACCCGGTGGTGGCGCATAAGATGACCGCCCTGCGCGACAAACGCACGCCGCCCACCGAATTCTATCGCCTGGTGAAGGAAATCGGGGCCTTGCTGGCATACGAGGCCACGGCCAATCTCTCGCTGGAGCCGGTCGAAGTTGAGACGCCACTCCAGAAAACCATCGGTCAACGTTTGGCCGGCGGCATTGGCATTACACCGATTCTCCGCGCTGGTCTGGGACTGGCGGAGGGCTTCCGCGAGGTCATCCCCGATGCCCAGGTCTGGCATCTGGGTCTGCGGCGCGATGAGCGGACACTCCAGGCCCAGGAGTACTATAATCGGCTGCCAAGTACGGTCAATCTGCAGGTCTGCTACGCCGTCGATCCTATGCTGGCCACTGGAGGCTCGGCGATCGATGCCATTTCGATCCTCAAGCAGCGGCATATTCCACGCATCTGCTATGTGGGCATTATCGCCGCCCCCTATGGATTGCTGCGGCTCTCGCAGGCTCATCCAGATATCGACATCTATATTGCCGCTCTTGATGAGAGCCTGAACGATTACGGCTTTATCCTGCCGGGCCTGGGCGATGCCGGCGACCGGCAGTTTGGAACCTTCTGAGGAGGACGGCGAGGGGCGCGATGTCGGATGTGAACCATGACCCGGAACAGCTCCGCGCAGAATCCGCTCGGGTGCCGGACAGGCAGAACCAGACAGCCGGGGAGGCCGCTGTCTCCGAAGCGGCTCCCCAGGCCGGTGTCAATGAGACTGAGGCTGGACAGTCCGCGCCAGGAAGTGCGGCCACAGAAGAGTGGGAAACAAATGGTGGTCCGCTGGGCTGCTGTCTGGGCGTGACTGTCGGCCTCCTGCTGAGCCTCTCTCTGCCTGTGGCTGCGCGCCTCATCGGCTCACCGCTCACCGATCTCTTCAACGGCGCGCTCCTGCGAGTGACGATGGCTCTGGTCGCTCTGGTGGCCGCCATCATCTGCGGCTACTTCGGCTGGAAGATCGGGCGCCGCCTCTATCGTGAGTATGAGCTGAGCCCCCGCCAGCGTCGCCGCCTGGAGGAACTGGAGCGCAAATATGCCCAGCGCCAGCGGGGACAGCGCTGAGCGGTAGACCAGGGAGGGAAGGCCCGCGCGGGCCCGACCCATTCATCGCTTTCCACAGAAGAGAGGGCGGAGGTCGTCGTAGGAAGATAGGAGTGAGCGTTACTTTTTTGGCTTTTTAGTATCTTGCTACGTCATATATAGAGAGGATCAATGTGAGACAGACAGGCATATGTAGTAAGTATGTGTAAGCGATTCTACATCGCTTGAGGGAGAGCTTCCCTATGCGGATCGTTATCTTTTGTGATATGGAAGGGGTGGCCTGCATTGAGCACTGGGAGCAGGTCACAGCGGGTCATTCGCTGTATGAGGAGGCGCGCAGACTCTACACTGACGAGATGAACGCAGCGGTGCGCGGGGCGCGTGCTGCCGGCGCCACCGAAATCACGGTTGTGGATTGCCACGGGGCTGGAGGCGCGCATAACTTCAAAAGCTTTCTCCCGGAGCGTCTGGAGTCTGGCGCGCAATATGTGCTGGGTCATCCCTGGGCGCGCTACATCGAAGCCTTCGAGCGCGGCTGTGACGCCATTCTCTTTGTCGGGGCCCATGCAATGGCTGGCACACCTGACGGAGTGCTCTGCCACACCGTTTCTTCCGAGGCCTGGTACAATGCCTGGATCAACGAGACGCGCGTTGGAGAGAGTGGCATTCTCTCTGCCATCGCTGGCTGCTGGGATGTGCCCGCCGTCTTTGTCTCCGGTGACGCAGCCACCTGCCGCGAGGTGACAGCCCTGCTCGGCCCCCAGGTAGTTACTGCCGAGGTTAAGCGTGGACTGAGCTGCTTCTCAGCTGTCCATATGGCGCCGCGCGATGCCTGCTCGCTGATCGAAATGGGGGTAGCGCGAGCGCTGAGCACACGCAACTGGCCCAAGCCCTACAAACCGACCACCAGTCCGGTCACCTTCAAGGTCGAGCTGGCCGGACCTGAACGGGTGAGTGACTTCAAGGGCCGTCAAGGCGTGGAGATTGTTGGACCGCGGACGGTGAGCTCGACAGCCGCAACCTTCTGGCAAGCCTGGGACCAGTTGTGGTATCGTCATGCTTAACTGCGCTGAGGCGAAGAGCGCTTCAATGCTGCTTGAAACGGCCCCTGGGACCCTGCATCAACCCGGATGACGCAGGCCAGGCCCAGCCGCGCCTAGCTTCAGCCTGTCCTCTGGCCACGCTGCTCTCTCTGACTTCTGAGCTGGCAAGAGAAACAGATTTGCGGAGCGCGTGGCCTCTGCTCCGTCGGGGGCTGAGGCAACCGCCGAAGCGCCCGGCTCACCCCACCTGCTTCACAGCTCTTCTTGTACCTTGAACGGTGCCAGGCGCCGACGCAGGCCCTCGGTTAAGCCAACCATCGCATCAACTGCCTGCTTGCTGTGCTGCAAGTGCTCGTTGAGTTCTGTACTCATACGAGACATCTCCCCTACCGAAGCGACAGCCAGCTGCGAGCTTTTGCTCTGGCGTTCCGTATCGACGTGGATCACGTCGGCCAGATCGGCGATCTGCTCAGCCACCGTCAGAATGGCATCCAGCTCGATGCCGGTCTGCGTGACCAGGTCGGTCTGAGTGATCACCTGCTGGGTATTGCGCTCCACGCTCTGGGAAATGGCTGTTGTCTCGTGCTGCACTGTGCGGATATGGGTAGCGACCTTGCGCGCCGCTTCGGCGCTGCGCACTGCCAGCGTGCGAATCTCCTGAGCGATCACCGCGAAGCCCTGGCCATACTCACTGGCGCGCACAGCTTCAATGGCCGCGTTGAGGGCCAGCAGATTCATACTAGCTGTCAGGTCAGTGATGGCCGTTACTGTCTCATTAATCTCCTGACCACTCTCGCTCAGGCGCTTCATGAGGCGTGCCGACTGCATGGTTGCCTCGCGTACCTGACGGATGCCCTCCACGGCGCGATCCACCGTTTCCTGTCCCTTAGCCGTCACATCCAGGGCCTCCGAGGTCATCTGTGTCAGCCTGGCGGCGTGTTCGCCCAGTTGGCGGATCAGGGTCATCAGTTGATCGACCTCGTGGGAGAGGTGGTAGACCTGACGCTCCTGTTGATCGGCGTCACGCACCAGCAGCTCGGCGCTTCGCTGCAGTCCGTGAGCGTAGTCATCGAGCGTGCGTGTGCTTTTCTGGAGATCGGAGACTGTGGCGTGAAGGTGCTCAATCAAGGTATTGAGCACCTCCGTCACTGGCTCCAGGGAGACATGGCGGGCTTGCAGTCGGACCCGCAGATCGCCGCGGCTCAGCGGCTCCAGCTCTGCCCGCAAGGCGGCAATAGCCTCTTGTAAGGCCCGATGCTCGGCCTCTTGCTGAGCAAAAACCTGGGCATTATCGATGGCGATCGCTGCCTGATTGGCGAAGAGTTCCAGGATCTCAATGCGCTCTAAGGTGGGGATCTGCCCATCCTCCGGCTCATCAAGTGAGATAAAGCCGACGAGCTGTTTCTTGCGTGGACTGTAGAGCGGCACGATCAGCATGTCGAGCGGATGCCAGCCACCGGGCTGATAATCGCTGAGGGGCATATTGCCGACCAGGGTGACATCAGCAAACTCATGGATATGCTCATGTGAAATAAAGTAGCTCTGGCTGATGCGGAACTCTGGTCGCATCTGGCGCAGCATTTGCTCCACTCGCATAGGATGCTCGATGAGGCGGCGCTGGTCCTCGGAGGAGATGCCGGCGAAGGCCACTGCTTTCAAGTACTCGCTATTCTCTTGCAGCAACTTAATTACCGCGCTGCGGAAGCCGGTGCAGGCAGTAATCGAAGCAGCAATCTGCTGAAGCACCTCCTCCAGGCCCAGCTCTGCGCGCAGCATATTGCCCAGGCGGATCAGCTCCTTGACCTGGCGTGTGTAAAGCGCCTGTTCCTGGGTGGTAGGATTGGCCGTACCGGTCGCGCTGGCGGAGCCAGTGGCGGGCACTGCAGGTCCGGGTCCGGCGGACTGAGGCCGTGAGGCGAAGCGCTCGCGCTCCGCCGAGGTATTGAGCGGGGGGAAGGTAGTCATAGCAGCCCTACTCCGTGCAAGGTTAGTCTCGTGATGGACGCTCCGTTCCTGGCGTGTCGGCTCATTGCCGCTGCGCAGGCGTACACGCAGGGGAATAAACCAGTTCTGCTGTTTTCTCTCTGCCATGCCAGCATCGTATTCCTTTCCAGTGTGGCCCGCGCGGTCTGGCCTGGCGGCAAAAAGCGGGGCAGCCGGTCTTGCCTCCTGTGCTTCCGGTGGGCGAAAAGGACTCCCATGCCGCGCTAAAAAGTCGCCTCCAGTCTTAGGGTGAGGATAGCATATTCTCATGCAAGAGTACAAGGTGGGTGGGAAGATGGTTTGAAGAAGATCTCGTTTTGAGGAATCCGGGCCTGCTGGCGGCCAACCGGGCCACCTCAGAGCGGCGCTTGCTCAGCCCTTCTCTTGCTCTCAAGATTCGGCTGATGCCAGGGCATCGAGTGGGAGCAGGCCCTCCTCTATGGCTCGACTGAGGGCCTCGGTGCGTCCCGAGACTTGCAGCTTCTGGTAGATGTTGGCCAGGTGGAAGTTCACGGTGCGCTCGCTGACCTGCAGGCGACGTGCGATCTCCTTATTGCGCAGGCCGCGCGCCAGCAAGAGCAAAACCTGGCGCTCGCGTGCCGTCAGCGAGGTAGCGCCGCTGCCGCTGCTGCCTTCCTCTCCCTGGCTCAGGCGCGTCAGCAGGCGGGCTGCCAGCTGGGGCTGCACCACCGTCTCGCCTCGGGCCAGCGCGCGGATGGCCTGGACCAGCTCTTCGGGGGCCACTTCTCTGAGCAGATAGCCATCGGCCCCAGCTCGCAGCGCCGCTGCAAGGTGCTCGGGACGACTGGAGGCCGAAAGGACCAGGATACGGGTATCGGGGCTGAGCTGCTTCATCTGACGCAGGGTCTCTACTCCCTGCTCTTCGGGCAGAGGAAGGTCGAGCAGCACCACTTGTGGCCCCAATTCGAGCGCCTCACCGCTGGCCTGGATGCCACTGGCGGCCTCGCCGATGACCTGCAGATCGGGATAGCTCTCTAGCAGGCGGCGCAAGCCGGCGCGCATCACGGGCTGACCAGCGACCACCAGCAGGCGCAGGCCCTGAGAAGGTGTCTCCGTCTCCGCAGCGCCGGCTGGCAAGAGTGCGGGAAGGCTAGAGTCGGGCGGGCGCTCGTACGGCAGACTGGCGCTGATCTGGTGACCCTGACCAGGCGTGGCACTGATCGTCAGGGTGCCTCCCTGAGCACGTAGCTGCTGACCTAAGCCCTCCAGTGCCTCCTGGCTGCTACCACCTGGAGCGAAGGGGGGTGCTGCCACGACTGTGCTCCCCTCAGCGACCGTGCCATCGCCGCTGAGGGTCAACTGCAGCCGCTCGCGGCCATAGTGCAGAGTCAGCCGCAGGTGGTGGACATCGCGGTAATGACCTATTGTAGCCAGGGCGGCGCGTGTCAGGCGATAAAGCAGAACTGCAGCTGAGGGGGACAGCCGCCGCGCCTCGCCCGTCACCTGGACCCGGCTGGCCGATCCCAGGGCCTCGGCGCGCTCCTCCACCAATCGCCCCAGCGCCTCCGCCAACTGCTCCGTCTGTTGCTCCGGCTCCTCCCCGGCGGAAGGTGTGCTGGCGAGGCGCAGCTCGGTCAGCAGCGTTGTCACCTCCTCCTCCACCAATGCCAGGCCCTGGGTCACAGTAGCAAGCTGCTCAGGGGCGAGCGGTCCGGTCCCGGTCAGCAGCGTGTGCAAGGCCCGCAGCTGCAAAGCGATCGTACTTAAAGCCTCAAGCAAACCTTCGCTGTGCCCGACACTGCGGGCGCTATCCACTGGTAGCATCAGTCAGCACTCCCCTGCAAATAAGGGAAGCCAGCCGGCCTCTCCCGCTCGTGCTGGCGGTCCGATCCGGCTGGCCTCAGACAGCACGGGCCCAGCCAGCCCATCAGCCGGCCAGGCGGTCTCAGACCTGGGCCGCCGCCCGCAGCGGCTCGATCACAATCTGGCCATCGCGGACGTCGATCTGCAGCGTATCGCCCTCGCGGATCGTCCCGTCCAGCAGCGCGCGCGCCAGGCGGTTCTCGACCTCGCGCTGGATCACCCGCTTGAGCGGGCGGGCACCGAAGTGAGGATCGTAGCCCTCGCTCGCCAACAGCTCACGGGCTGCCTCGCTCACCTGCAAGCTGATATGGCGCTCGGCCAGGCGCGGACGCAGGCGGTTGATCTGAATATCCACGATCTCCTTGATCCGCTCGGGTGTCAGCGGATGGAAGATTACAATCTCGTCGATCCGGTTGATGAACTCTGGACGGAAGCCCTCCTCGCGCAGGCGCTGACGGACCTGCCGCTGGGCCTCCTCCTCATCGAGGCCCTCCAGCTCGGGCAGCCAGGTGGTGCCCACGTTGCTCGTCATAATAATGACCGTGTTCTTGAAGTCCACGGTGCGGCCCTGGCCATCGGTCAGACGACCATCGTCGAGCAGCTGTAGCAAGACATTGAAAACATCGGGCGCTGCCTTCTCGATCTCATCGAAGAGCACCACACTGTAAGGATGGCGGCGCACGGCCTCCGTCAACTGGCCGCCCTCCTCATAGCCGACATAGCCCGGCGGAGCACCGATCAGACGCGAGACACTATGCTTCTCCATGTACTCCGACATGTCGATGCGCACCAGCGCCTGCTCATCATCGAAGAGGAACTCCGCCAGAGCACGGGCCAGCTCTGTTTTGCCGACGCCAGTTGGACCCAGGAACAAGAAGCTGGCCAGCGGACGGTTGGGGTCCTGCAGGCCGGCACGCGCCCGGCGAATGGCGTCCGAGACTGCGCGCAGCGCATGGTCCTGACCGACCACCCGCTCACGCAGACGCTCCTCCATCTTCAGCAGCTTCTGGACCTCGCCCTCCATCAGTCTGGCGACCGGGATATGCGTCCACTTCGAGACGATCTCAGCGATATCTTCGGCGTCGACCTCCTCCTTTAGCATGCGCGCGCCCTGAATCTCGCTGAGCTTCCCCTCCATCTCGCGGATGCGGCGCTCCAGCTCTGGGATGACGCCGTAGCGCAGGCGGGCCTGCTCCTCCAGGTTATACTCACGCTCGGCTCGCTCCAGAGCCACCTGAGCCTCTTCTAGCTCCGTCTTCAGGCGGCGCAGGGTCTCCACCGGCTCCCGCTCGCGCTCCAGCGAGAGGCGCAGGCTATGCAACTGCTCATTCAGATTAGCGATCTCCTGCTCCACCCGCTCGCGCCGCTCACGGCTGGCCGGGTCGGTCTCCTTCTTCAGGGCCTCATGCTCCACCTGGAGCTGACGGATGCGGCGCTCCAGAGTATCGATCTCGCTCGGCGTGCTATCCAGCTCCACGCGGCGCCGGCTGGCCGCCTCATCGATCAGATCGATAGCCTTATCCGGCAGGAAGCGGTCGCTGATATAGCGTTTCGAGAGCACCGCCGCCGCCACCAGGGCGCTATCCTGGATACGGACGCCGTGATGGACCTCATAGCGCTGCTTCAGGCCGCGCAGGATACTGATCGTATCCTCGACCGACGGCTCCTCAACCATAATTGGCTGAAAGCGGCGCTCCAGGGCGGCATCCTTCTCAATATATTTACGGTACTCATCGAGCGTCGTTGCACCAATGCAGTGGAGCTCGCCGCGGGCCAGCATAGGCTTGAGCATATTCGAGGCATCCATCGCCCCTTCAGCGGCGCCGGCCCCAACCAGCGTATGCAGCTCATCGATGAAGAGGATGATCCGTCCCTCGGAATTCTGGATCTCGCGCAGGACCGCCTTCAGGCGCTCCTCGAACTCGCCGCGGTACTTGGCACCTGCAATCAGCGCGCCCAGATCGAGAGCGATGATCTGCTTATCCTTCAGTGTCTTCGGCACATCACCGCGTACAATGCGCTGAGCCAGGCCCTCGACAATGGCCGTCTTCCCCACGCCGGGATCGCCGATCAACACCGGGTTATTCTTCGTGCGCCGGCTCAGCACCTGAATAACGCGCCGAATCTCCTCATCGCGCCCAATCACCGGATCAAGCTTACCCTGAGCCGCCAGGGCCGTCAGATTGCGCCCGTACTTCTCCAGGGCCTGATACTTGCCCTCGGGATTCTCATCCGTCACGCGCTGCGCACCGCGGATCGCACTCAGTGCCCGCAGCGTGGTATCGCGCGTCACCCCGGCAGCGCGGAAGGCGCGCTGAATGGCCTCACCACCAACCTCAAAAAGCGCCAGCAGCAAATGCTCGACACTCAGATACTCATCCTTGAAGCTACCCATCTGGCGCCAGGCCTCTTCCAGGACCCGCCGCAGCTGTGGCGAAAGACCCGGCTCGCTCCCACCATAGACGCGCGGCATGCGCTCCAGCTCATTACGCACCACGCGCTGCGCTGCCGCCAGGTCCCCCCCAGCCTTCTGGATAACCTCTCTCGTAATGCCACCCTGCTGCTCCAGCAGGGCATAAAGCAGATGCTCTGGCTCAATCTGGCTATGGTTATAGCTCCGTGCTAACTCTGACGCATCCGTGATGGCCTCGCGGGCCTTCTCGGTTAAGCGCTCTAACTTCATGGCTCTTCTGGTCTCCCTCTGTTTGCCAACGTCTTACCTTGTCTGTTACTATACCATATTGAGTGGCTCATTGCAAGAAGATTTGAGTGACTTCTTATCAAAGTTTGGCCAGGAGGACCAAAATTGCCGGCTATGCTGGGAGGAGGGGCTATGATATAATGGCCGCGCCGTCCCGCTCCTCTCCCGGGAGGGGGAAGGCGGGCGCGGCGCTCAAGTTGGTCACTCAGGCAGTGAGTCAAGTCAATCAGTCATCAGCCAGTCAGCGATTCACTCACCCACTAGGCGGAGGCAGGACGAGGTGAGCGCGGAGACGCCGAACGGCACGACAGAGGTAGCGGCCCTGCCACAGGCGTTGCAGGGAGATGAGGCGCGTGTAGCGGCAGCGATCGAAAGCCTCCTCTTTGTCGCGGGGCGGCCGCTGGAGCAGCACGAGCTGCGCAAGGTCTTGGGCGTCAACGAGGAGGAGCTGCAGGCGGGCCTGCGCGCGCTGGCGCATAGTTTAGAAGAGCAGCGGCGTGGGCTGCGCTTGCAGCGTCTAGGCACTCAGGTGCAGCTGGTGACAGCGCCTGAGAATGCGCGCTACGTGGCGGCGCTGCTGGGTCTGCCATTGACTGCCAGGCTGACGCCGGCGGCTCTGGAGACACTGGCGGTGATCTGCTATCGCCAGCCGATTACGCGCGCGCAGATCGAGGCCATTCGCGGAGTGAATAGCGATCGGGCCCTGGCGAGCCTGATTCAACACGGACTGGTCGCCGAGGTGGGCCGGGCCCCGACAGTGGGCCATCCGGCTCTCTTTGCCACGACGCCGGAGTTTTTGCAGCAGTTTGGGCTGACGAGCCTGGAGGAGTTGCCTCATATCGATGGACTGCCCGATGTTCAACGCGCCGTTCAGGCCCTGCAAGAACGGCTGCCCTTGAACGACGGCCCGGCCACCTCGGCTGGCCAGGGAGGACAGGCGTCCAGGACGGAGGCCTCATCTTCATAGAAAGCGGCCCCTGAGTTCTGACGAGATGTGGAGCAGCAGAGCAGATCAGAGCAGGGCGCAAGATCAAGCCTAGGCGGAGAAAAGAGCGAGATGAGAATAGGAAGGCATATGCCACTCAACGGCAAGCCCCTGCGGGCGCTGGAGATTGCCTCTTTCCTGGGCTGTGAGACGATCCAGCTGTTTGCCAGCAATCCCACAGGGTGGAAACCGCCGGCTGGGGGAGAGGAGGCGGCGCAGGAGTTTGCGCAGGCCGCGCGGGCGCGAGGTCTGGCGCCGCTGGTGGTCCATGCGCCCTATCTGATCAATCTTGCTTCACCGCGTGAGGAGATCTGGCAGTCCTCGGTCAGGCTCCTCTCCTGGACGCTGAGGCGGGCGGCCCTGCTAGGGGCTTCTGATGTAGTAGTGCATATTGGCAGTCACCGTGGAGCTGGCCTTGAGCTGGGCATCGCGCGCCTGCAGGAAGCCGTGCGCCTGGTCCTGGCCGAGGCTCCGGAGGACGTGCGCCTCTTGCTCGAAAACGACGTCGGGGCTGGCCATACCCTGGGGCAGCGCTTCGAGGAGCTGGCCACTGCGCTGGCCTTCCTCCCAGAGGAGCAGGAGCGGCTGGGAATCTGCCTGGATACGGCTCATCTGTGGGGGGCTGGCTACGATATCGGCTCGCCCGCCGGAGTGGAGGCGGTCCTCCAGCGCTTCAGCGAGCTGGTTGGTCTCGCGCGACTCAAGGTGCTGCATCTCAACGATAGTCGGCAGCCGCTGGGCAGTCATCGCGATGTTCATGCCCGCATAGGCGAAGGGCAGATTCCTGTGGCGGGACTGCAGGCTCTGCTCAATGATGCCCGTCTGGCCGGGCTGACGGTAGTGCTGGAAACGCCCATCAAGCGTGACGAGCAGGACCGCGAGGACTGGGAGCACGATCGAGCCCATCTACAGTATGTCAGGAGCCTGCGGGTGGATGAAGGCGGCCTGGCCTCTCCACACCTACGCCCGCAGCAGGAGCAGACTGGCGAGAGGAGAGCGGCGTCTCAGTCGACGGAGGAGGGAGGAGAGGGCAGGAGCGAGACCCGTGCCGGCGGCTCCCTGCGGAGCGAGCGCGGGCGGCACTCCGCTTCTGCCCTCCAGTGAAGGCCCCGGCAAGCCACAGGCGTCGCAAGCTTGTGGCTGAGGCCCGGCTCAGTAGGAGATGTGATCGGCAGCGGTAGCTGGGCGGAAGGTACTGCCGTCGTTGAGCAATACGAGGCGCTGCTCACCGATATGGACGAGCAGATCAGGCCGACCGTCTCCGTTCACATCGCGAACCTCGGCGGTAATCGGCACCAGGTCCTGATTGGGGCCGAAGAGCACCGGGCCATTGTAGACGCGCGCGTTGTTGCCATCCCCGCCAGGAAATTCAATGATCTCAACATGTCGATTGAGATTGATAAAGACAAAGTGGGTGGGATGGCTTGGGCTGTCGTTGTGCCCAACCACAGCGTCCATCTGCCAGGTACGTGGGCGCCCAAACTGGACATCTTCCTGGTGGAGCTGCCACCAGGAGCCGAGGTAAGCCAGGCCCAGGCCGAGCAGGGCGGTCAGCAAGAGGCCCAGAAAGAAGGCGCGCAGAACCCAAGAGCGACCCATGCGCCGGGCCTTGATGCGCGTTGGGGCCACGGTGCGCAGCCCCTCGGGCACCACCGCCTTGGAGGTCGTGCCATATTCCGGCCTCATCTGGTTACTGGCACGCCGCCGTTGGATGAAAACCGCTGGCTGCGGGCCAGTAATGCCGCTCAGCGGGCCAACCACGTCCGCGTTGGCGGGTGGCAGGGGCTGATAACGGCGTGTGCTGCTCGGCAGCCGCGGCGTAAGGTAGATGGCATCATCCTCCTCCTCCCCGGTGATGGCCTGCCTCTTCCTGGTCACCCCGGGCGGCTGACGAAGCTGTATCGTCATGGAGTATTTTCCCCTTTTTCGCCGGCCCATATGGGCCTAGAATGCATGTTCTATATACTAAGGCGATCACAGTTCGTTTGTCAAGTCCCCCGGTAGGAAAATCTTAGATGTAACCTGGCATGAAACAGTGTATAACAATGTGAGACAGCTGCAGTTGCGTTGCAACGCCAATGTCTGCTTTGCAGGGATTCAGGCTTGACTCTCGTGATTTGTCTATGCTATAGTTGTTTGTGTCTCGGGTTGCTTGCCGGACGTGAACCTCAACAATTCTTCTGAAGAAGCGAAAGTCCATCCCTGAGCGGAAGTTTCTGTCACGAGTCTCTTCAGACCAAGGAAGCATTCAGTGCTCTCAGGGAAGAGCTGGTCCCTGGACGTTGTATCGTTAGCGCGCCTTGTGCTCACGAGGTGGGACGACGGACCGGCTGAGGGCTTTCCGGCTGTGCTGCTTGCATCGGAACCCCTTATCCGCTTCCTGGCTTGTACTTTCATGACTGTGTCGCTGTAGTGCGCGCCCTTCATGCTATCTCTAAGCTGGCGGCCCAACTGAATCCCGACTGAGTTTTCTCCTACTATGCCTTATTGCTTCTTGCCCTGGTGGCCAGGACTGCGTTCGGCTCTGCTTGTCTGACTGTCTGCTCAGAAGGTGAAGGGAAAGAGGGGCATCTAGCATGTGGCCCTGGCCTGGCTGGGGGAGGGTTGCTTACTCTGTTCGGCTGATGGCCTTGCGGAGGAGGGGAGCGGCGCGGAGCGGAGCAAGAAGGAGGATCTGTGCGGGCCTCTGTCTTGCTGTGCTTTCCGGGAAGGATTTTCTCGCTTTCTGTTTTCTCCCTCTCTCCTGGCGGTTGCCGTGCGCTGGTTCTGGTGCAGAGGCGAGGAAGCTCGCGATTTGGGGCGGCTCGCTATCCTCAATATAGGGATGGGAGTGAGAGGAAGAGCTACCAGGCGGCGGTTGGCTGGGCTGGGCTAGGTTGAGCTGAGCTGAGCTGAGCGGTGCAAGGAAGCCCGGAATGTGTGCTGTATCCAGCGGCAGCGAAGGCTGCGATGGCTGTATCGTGTGCGTGTGTCTATGGTATTCGTCTGCGTGCCAGGCAGGCAGTGAGTCAGGCTGTGCGCGTGGTGAGTTGGTCTGGCTGCGAGCGAGCACTGGCGCGCTCTTGTTGAAGGAGGCACCGCTATGACCAGGACGCGCGTGGAGGCGGTCCACATCGTCTGGATCACCGCGGGCCTGGGCTGTGATGGCGACTCGGTCTCGATTACGGCGGCCAGTCAGCCAAGCCTGGAGGATGTGATCCTGGGGGCGATTCCGGGACTTCCCCGCGTTTATTTGCACAATCCTGTTCTCGCCTACGAGCTGGGCGGAGACAGCTTTATGACCTGGTGGTACCAGGCCGAACGCGGCGAGCTTGATCCTTTTGTGCTGGTGGTCGAAGGCTCGATCCCCAATGAGCGCATTAAGCGAGAGGGCTACTGGGCCGCCCTCGGCACCGATCCGGCGACCGGACAGCCGATCACGACCTGTGAGTGGATCGATCGCCTGGCGCCGAAGGCCTGGGCGGTGGTGGCCATCGGGACCTGCGCGACCTACGGCGGTATCCACGCGATGCAGGGAAACCCCACCGGAGCGATGGGCCTCGCCGACTATCTGGGCCACGGCTGGAAGTCGTGGGCCGGAATCCCCATTGTCAACGTCCCCGGCTGCCCTGTGCAACCGGACAACTTCATGGAGACGCTCCTCTACCTGCTCTACCAGGCGGCGGGTCTGGCGCCGATGATCTCCCTCGATGACCTCGGGCGCCCTACCTGGCTCTTCGGCAGAACCGTACATGAGGGCTGTGACCGCGGCAGCTACTACGAGCAGGGCGACTTTGCTACCGAATATGGCACTCCCCAATGTCTGGTGAAACTCGGCTGTTGGGGCCCGGTGGTGCAGTGCAACGTGCCGAAGCGGGGATGGATGGCCGGCCTTGGTGGCTGCCCCAATGTGGGCGGCATCTGCATCGGCTGCACGATGCCCGGCTTCCCCGATAAGTTTATGCCTTTCATGGATGAGCCGCCTGGCGCCAAGCTGTCTACTGGCATCGCTGGCGCCTATGGGGGCGCGATTCGGGCGCTGCGCAATATTACAAAGTCGACGCTCAATAAAGAGCCTTCGTGGCGCCGTAAGGGCCGCGAGCTGGCGACCGGCTATCAGCCACGCTGGTAGAGAGGGAACGGCTGACGTCTCTGACGAGCGGCGGCGCCCGAGCCTTCTTTTGCTCAGGTTGCTGTGCTGCTGTGCGCAGGTCTCCCTGTCTTGTTTGCTCGTCTAGATGCTTGCTTATGGCGGCAGGAGCGGCAGTGGTGGAAGTGTCGCTCGCCATTTCCGCTCTCTGGCTGGCTGGTGCCTGTTCGGCAAAGGAGAGAGCAGATGACCACTGAGGTGCGACGTCAGGCAGCCCCGGCTGAGCCTGGCCAGATCATTGAAATGGCCTGGGACCCGATTACGCGCATTGTGGGCAGCCTGGGGATCTATACCAAGATCGATTTCAAGAAGCGGCAGGTGGTGGAGTGCTACAGCACGTCGTCGATCTTCCGCGGCTATAGCATTTTCCTGAAGGGCAAGGACCCGCGCGATGCCCATTTTATCACCAGCCGCATTTGCGGAATCTGCGGAGATAACCATGCCACCTGCTCGGTCTATGCCCAGAATATGGCCTATGGGGTGAAGCCGCCGGCCCTCGGCGAGTGGATTCTGAACCTGGGCGAGGCCGCGGAGTATATGTTTGACCACAACATCTTTCAGGAGAACCTGGTCGGGGTCGATTTCTGTGAGCAGATGGTGCGGGAGACCAATCCTGGGGTCTGGGAGCTGGCTCAGAAGACTGAGGCTCCGCATGCCAAAGACCACGGTTATCGCACGATTGCCGATATTATGCGGGCGCTTAATCCCTTCACGGGCGAGTTCTATCGCGAGGCGCTGCAGATGAGCCGCCTGACGCGCGAGAAGTTTTGCTTGATGGAGGGGCGCCACGTGCATCCGTCGACGCTCTATCCCGGCGGCGTAGGGACGGTGGCGACAGTCCAGCTCTTCACCGACTATCTGGTGCGCCTGATGAAGTATGTGGAGTTTATGAAGAAGGTTGTGCCGCTGCATGACGACCTCTTCGATTTCTTCTATCAGGCGCTGCCGGGCTACGAAAAGGTAGGGCAGCGTCGCATTCTGCTCGGCTGCTGGGGCTCGTTCCAGGACCCCGAGGTCTGCGACTACGAGTATCGCACGATGGATAAGTGGGGACGGGCGATGTTCGTGACGCCGGGCGTGGTGGTCGATGGTGAGCTGGTGACGACCAGCCTGGTCGATATCAATCTGGGTATCCGCATTCTGCTGGGTAGCTCCTACTACGAGGATTGGGAGAACGAGCGGACCTTTGTGGATCGCGATCCGCTAGGTAATCCGGTTGATCAGCGTCATCCCTGGAACCAGACGACGATCCCGAAGCCGCAGAAGCGCGATTTCAAGGGGAAGTATAGCTGGGTAATGTCGCCGCGCTGGTACGATAAGCGTACGGGGCAGTATCTGGCGCTGGATACCGGCGGGGGGCCGCTGGCGCGCCTGTGGGTGACGGCGCTGGCGGGTTTGGTCGATCTGGGGGGCTACATTAAGGCGACCGGCCACAGTGTGAAGATCCGCTTGCCGAAGACGGCGCTCAAGCCCGAGGTCGAGTTTGAGTGGAAGATTCCGAAGTGGAGCAATGCCCTGGAGCGCGATCGGGCTCGTTCCTACTTCCAGGCCTATGCGGCGGCGGTGGCGCTCTATTGCGTGGAGAAGGCGCTCGCCGAGATCCGCGCGGGCCGCACGAAGACGTGGAGCGATTTTACGGTGCCCAAGGAGGCGATCGGCTGCGGCTTCCATGAGGCGGTGCGCGGGGTGCTCTCGCATCACCTGGTGATCGAGAACGGCAAGATTGCCAACTATCACCCCTATCCGCCGACGCCCTGGAATGCCAGTGTGCGCGATGTCTATGGGACGCCTGGCCCCTACGAGGATGCGGTGCAGAATACGCCGATCTTCGAGGAGAATGGTCCCGAGAAGTTTAAGGGCATCGATATCATGCGGGCGGTGCGCAGCTTCGACCCGTGTCTGCCTTGCGGGGTGCATATGTATCTCGGCGACGGCAAGGAGCTGGAGGTGGTGCATTCGCCGACCTTCGGGCGCGTGCCGTAGTATGGAGGCGCTGAGAGGTCCCGCTGGGCTGCCTGCGCCACCCGCGGCTGGGCTGTGTGCTGGGGCGGGCAGCGCTCATTGAGGAGGAGAAGGCTATGGGTAGCGATGTGCACAGCGATGTGCAGGGGCGCCAGGGAGGTCAGGAGCTTCATCCGGCTGCTGAGATTGAGCGCTTGCTGGCCGAGGTTGAGAGCCTGCCCGATCTTCAGGCGCGCGCCTTGGCGGAGGAGCTGGTCCGGGCTTTGCTGGCGCTCTATGGCGAGGGCCTGCGGCGGATCGTGGAGCTGCTGGCCGCTGTGGATGGCTCGCAGACGCCTGCGGCCTCCTCTGGGGGGCGCCTGCTCGATCTGCTGGCGCGCGATGAGTTGGTCGCCGCTCTGCTACTCTTGCATGATGTGCATCCCATCCCTCTCAGAGAGCGGCTGGAGCAGGCGCTTGCGGAGCTGCGGCCTGTGGTAAGGGGGCACGGCGGCGATCTGGTGCTCCTGGGTGTGGCCGATGGCGTGGCCTCGCTGCGCCTGAGCGGAAGCTGTCACGGTTGTGCCGCCTCGCTTCAGTACCTGCGGCAGAGGATCGAAGAGGCGGTGTATCGTGTGGCTCCCGATTTGAACGGGTTGGAGATCGAGGGGATCGCTGGGGCGGAGGGTGGGACGGTGGGGGCAACGCCGTCGCGGAGCAGGACGCCGGCCCCGGTGGTCTTTGTCCCGCGGCGGCGCGGCAGCTCTCCTGCGGCGATAGCGGCGCAGGAGAGCGGAACCAGGGTGAGAGAGGGGTGAGTGGGTAGTGATGAAGAAGGTTGGTAGTGTGTGGCCGGGGCCAGACCTGGCGCGGCTCTCCTGGCGTGAGGAGGCGGGTGCTACAAGCGGGCCGCGTGCCGGCCAGGCTCCGATGGCGCTCCCCTTGGGCGCGCTGCGGCGCTTCGTGTCGCGCGAAAGTCAGCCGCAGCGCCGCCCCCTGGAGCGCTGCGAGCTATGCCGGGCCGCGTTGCTGCCGACCCATCGCCATCTGTTGGCCATCGAGCGGCGTCAGGCGCTCTGTGTCTGCGAGCCGTGTGCGCTGCTTTTCCGGGCTGGGGCCCAGCCTGACCAGGGCCAGTATCGCTTGATCCCCGAGCGCTATCGCTGGCTCCGCGATCTGGCGCTGACTGATGCCGAATGGGAAGCGGTGGGCTTGCCAGTGAACCTGGTCTACCTCTTCTACAGCACGCCTGCGGGGCGGCTGCTGGCCTTCTATCCGGGGCCAGCGGGGGCGACGGAGTCCTTGCTGGATCTCGACGGCTGGCAGGGGCTGGTCGCCCGCTATCCGCTGCTGGGGGAGCTGCTGCCCGATGTGGAGGCCCTGTTGATCAATCGTGTCCGCGGGGCCCGCGAGACGTATCTGGTGCCGATCGATGCCTGCTATCGTCTGACGGGCCTGATGCGGGCCACCTGGCGCGGCCTGAGCGGCGGCGCCGAGCTAGAGCGCGTCCTGGCGAGCTTTTTCGCAGAGCTGCGAGAGCGGGCCGAGGTGATCACCGTTGGAGACACGGCGCCGGACCGTGGGGAAGGGGAAGATGATGCCGGATCTTGAGTTTGCCATCCTGGGCGCAGAGGTGCCAGCCTATGCCGCCGCTCCCATGCTGCTCTTCCGGCTGCAGGTCAGCAATGGGGTGCCCCGGGAGCCGGTGCAGAGTGTGGCCGTGCGGACCCAGATCCAGATCGAGGCCACGCGCCGCCGCTACAGTCCAGCAGCTCAGGCGCGCCTGCTGGAGGTCTTCGGGGAGCCACCGCGCTGGGGCGAAACCCTGCGCTCGCTGCTCTGGACCCATGCCGGGACGGTCGTGCCGGCCTTCAGCGAGTGCACCGAGGTTGAGCTGCCGGTGCCCTGCACCTACGATTTCGAGGTGGTCAGCGCCAAGTATTTCGCAGCCCTGGAAGGCGAGGAGGGGGCCATTCCGCTGCGCTTCCTCTTCAGCGGCACGATCTTCTACGAGAGCGAGGAGGGGCGCCTCCAGGTTGCTCCGATCCCCTGGTCGAAAGAGGCCGCCTTTGATCTGCCACTGGCTTGCTGGCGTGAGCTGATCGCCCGCTTCTATCCCGGGAGCGCCTGGCTTCGTCTGCAGCGCCAGGTCTTTGATCGTCTCTCTGCCTATAAACTGGCTCACGGACTCCCGACCTGGGATGAGACCGTACAGCGCCTGCTGGAGGCGGCAGAACAGGAGGGAAGGCAGTGAGGAAGTTGGAGGAGATCCAGGCCATTGCCGATGCGGTGCTCTATGAGGGCTATCTGCTCTATCCGTATCGTCACTCGGCTCTCAAGAACCGTCAACGCTGGACCTATGGTGTGGTCTATCCACGCGCTTACAGCGAAGCTGGCGGCGAGGTCGAACCCTGGCGCATGCAGACGGAGTGTCTGCTTGAGGCCGGGACGGGGCTGGGGATCGAGACGCAGCTCTCTGTTTCTGTGCGTTTCCTGCACCTGATGCGCTGCAGGCGCGAAGGTGAGCGCCACAGCCAGGGAGAGGTGCCGGAGCGGCTCCAGGAGGCGCCACTCTGGGAGGACGCCCCTTTTGACGGGGTCTGGGAGGAAGGAGTCGAGCGCACAGTCCGGGCGGCAGCGCTTTCGCTGCCTGGGCTGCTTCAATCTGAGCAGCGCCTGCCCTTCGCCTTTCCAGCGCGGTGCCTGGTTGAGGAGGAGCCGCTTGGGGAAAGAACGAGTGGATCAGGACGCATTGTGCGTGAGGGGCACGCTCTGAGCGGTGAGGTGTCGATCGCCGCTGAGCTGGTGCCCGAGCGAGCGCATCTCTACAAGCTGCGCGTCACCATTACGAATACGACCCCTGTAGAGCAGCCGGCAGAGCTACGGGCGCACGAAGCCCTGCTCGCGGCCTGCGTCTCGACGCATACCGTTCTCCAGGTGGAGGGAGGAGCCTTTGTCTCCCTGATGGAGCCGCCAGAGGAGCTGCGCCAGGTGGTAGCTTCCTGTTGCAACAGCGGCACCTGGCCGGTCCTGGTCGGCGAGCCGGGTGAGCGCGACAGCCTGCTCTCGGCGCCCATCATCCTCTACGACTATCCCCAGATTGCTCCTGAGAGTCCGGCGGCCCTCTTCGACGGGACCGAGATCGATGAGCTGTTGGCCTTGCGCATCATGACCCTGACCGATGAGGAGAAGGAGCAGATTCGCCGCGGCGATGCCCGTGGGCGGACCGTGCTGGAGCAGATCGAGCGTCTGACGCCAGAGCAGTGGCAGCAACTGCACGGCACCATTCGCGGCCTGCGTGCGCTGGGGGAGGGTGAACCATGAGCCTTGCGAACGGCAACGACTGGATCTTTCCCGGAGAGGACTACCCGCCGCCGGAGATGATTACTATCGCGGGGCGCCTGGTGAGGGCGGGCACGCGCGTGCGCCTCTGCCCGACACGCTCGCGTCAGGGGCGCCTGGCCGATGCCTTTGATCTGCTGCTGGAAGGGCGCACCGGGCGCGTTGAGGTCATCCAACAAGACTTCGAGAACCGCCTCTATCTGGTCGTCACCCTCGATGATGATCCCGGCAGAGAGCAAGGGGACGAGCGTGTCCTGCCTGGCCATCGCTTCTTCTTTTTCCCGGAAGAGGTGGAGCCGCTCGACGCGGACGAAGATAACGAGCGGGACGGAGGGCTGCCATGCAGAGCCTGAGCTGCGATGAGCGGTCCGCCCGGCCTGAGCAGGAGAAGGCAGGGCTGCAGGCTGTGGAAGAAGCCTTTGCCCTCTCGACCAGAGGGGGGCTGCGTCGCCTGTTGGTGGCTGGCATTGGCAATATCTTTCTGGGCGACGACGGTTTCGGCTGCGCGGTGGCCCAGCGCGCGCGCGGACGCTATCCGCCGGGGGTGGAAGTGGTCGATTTTGGCATTCGGGGTCTGGAGCTGGCCTATGCGCTTCTTGACGGCTACGAGGCGCTGATCCTCATCGATGCCGTGCCGCGCGGTGGCAGTCCGGGCACGCTCTATTTGCTCAAGCCGCTGCTTCCCCCGGCAGATCAGGCAGCCGATCTGGCGTCTGGCAAGCTCGGTCTAGAGGCCCATAGCCTTGATCCCGTGCGCGTCCTGACCTATGCCCGGGCCCTAGGGGCGCCACCCATTCCGACCTTGCTGATTGGTTGCGAGCCGGCTCCTCTGGCAGACGATGCCGGAGAGGAAGGGCTGCGGATGGGACTCAGTCCCCCCGTCCAGGCGGCGGTGGAGCGTGCGCTGCCCATCCTTGACATGGTGGTCATGCAGCTCTCCCAGGGCTCGGATTCGGCTGAGACCGTATAGTACTGGCGTGAGAACGAGCCTCGCTCTCACTGACTGAAAGGAGGCATCTACCGATGGTCAAATGGATCATGAGCGCCATTGTCCTGTCGCTGTTGTTACTTGTGCTCAGGCAGCAGCTTCCCGATATTCAGCGTTATTTGCGTATTCGCTCGATGTAGAGAGAGAAAGTGACTGTGCACAGACAGCGCCACCTGTGAGCAGGCGCGGAGAGGATGGCGGGGCAGCGCAAACACAGCCAGGCCCCGGGCGATCGAGACAGGCGAAAGGTGGGAGTGGCGATGCATGAGCTAGCGCTCGCTGAGAGCATCATCGAGGTGGTAGAGGCCAGGGCGGAAGAGTGCGGCGTACAGAGGGTGCGGACGGTGCATCTGCGTGTGGGCGAAGCCAGCGGCGTCCTGGTGGAGGCCCTGCAAACGGCCTTTGTCATGCTGGCTTCGCTCTCGCCCGCTCTGGCTGGGGCCCGGCTGGCGATCGAGATCGTCCCGCATCGGGCCTGGTGCGAGCCGTGCGCCCAGGCTTTCGCCGTCGTGGACTACATCGCTCGCTGTCCTGCCTGCGGCACCTGGTCCGCGCGCATCCTCTCGGGCACCGAGCTGCAGATTCTCGACATGGAGGTTGCGGCTGACAATGAGTCAGGAGGCCCGGGGCAGGAGAACAACGGATGAGGAGCGGTAGCTATGCCCAGAGTGACTATTGCCAGACACATCCTGGCGGCCAATGAGGAGGTTGCGGCAGAGGTGCGCCAACGGTTGGCGGCTGCTGGCGTGCGCTGCATCAACCTGATGAGTGGTCCGGGCGCAGGCAAGACGACCCTGCTTGAGCGCAGCGTCGCCCGGCTGCGTGGACGACTGGCCATAGGGGTGATCGAGGGGGATATTGAAACCAGCCTGGACGCTGAGCGCATGGAGGCCGCCGGGGCCCAGGTAGTACAAATCAATACGCGCGGCGCCTGTCATCTAGAAGCGCATATGGTGCGCGATGCTTTGGAGGCGCTTGATCTGCAGCGGCTCGACCTGCTCTTCATCGAGAATATCGGCAATCTGGTCTGTCCGGCGGCCTGGGAGCTGGGCGAGGACCTGCGGGCCGTGGTGGTCTGCACGACCGAGGGCGATGAGAAGCCGGCTAAGTATCCGCAGATCTTTGCCGCCGCCCAGGTGCTGGTGATCAATAAGCTGGATCTCTTGCCCTACGTGGACTATGATCCCGAGCGCGTGCGTGCTCAGGCGCTGGCCGTCAACCCAGGGCTGCAGATCTTCACGCTGAGCTGCCGCAGCGGCGCGGGACTCGACGCCTGGTGTGATTGGCTGCTCTCCTTCGCCGCTCGACCTCCTGCTGTTCCCGCTCAGGCAGCGCCAGTTAGCCAGGAGGAAGGAGCAGCGTCATGAGCGAGCACCTTTCCGGAGTCCAGGCCACGATGACAACCCGCCAGCGACAGCGCCTCTCGGTAATGGGCATTGTCCAGGGGGTAGGTTTTCGTCCCTTTGTCTACGGTCTGGCTCAGCGTCTGGGGCTGGCTGGCTTCGTGCTCAACGATAGCCGCGGGGTCACCATCGAGGTGGAAGGACCGGCAGAGGCCCTGACTCGCTTTCGCCAACTGCTGCTGGCCGAGGCGCCGACGCTGGCGCGTATCGAGAGAATCACGGTCGAGATGCTGCCACCCCGGCACGAGATGGCCTTTGTAATTGGGCAGAGTCAGGAGGGCCACGAGCGAACCACGCTGGTCTCCCCCGATATGGCCACCTGCGCTGATTGCCTGCGCGAGTTATTTGACCCAGCGGATCGTCGCTATCGCTACCCATTCATTAATTGCACTAATTGCGGGCCGCGTTTCACCATCATTCAAGATGTCCCCTACGATCGTGAGCAGACGACCATGCGCGTCTTCGTCATGTGTCCTGCCTGTCGGGCCGAGTACGAGGACCCGGCCAATCGGCGCTTTCATGCCCAGCCCAATGCCTGCCCGCGCTGTGGGCCGCGGGTCCAGCTAGAGCTGTGGACTGAGGGGGAGCTGGTCCTCGTGGCCAGCGGCCCAGAGGTCGAGGAGGCGACCCCCATTGAGCAGGTAGCTCGGCTGCTTACTCAGGGGGCGCTTCTGGCCATCAAGGGCCTGGGCGGCTATCATCTGGCCTGTGATGCCCTCAACGCCGTCGCTGTCCAGCGGCTGCGGCGACGCAAGCGTCGTGAAGCCAAACCCTTCGCCTTGATGGTACCCGATCTGGAAACGGCGCAGCGTCTCTGCTTTGTCAGCGAGGCCGAGGCGACCTTGTTACAGTCGCCGCGCCGGCCTATTGTCCTGCTTGAGCAGCGGCCTGCCTCTCCCATCGCGCCCGCCGTGGCCCCGGGCTACCGGACTCTGGGCCTCATGCTGCCCTATACCCCCTTGCATCATCTCCTGCTGCACGCCTTTGCCCAGGCCCTTCCCGCCGGGCGTCTGCCGGTGCTCGTCATGACGAGCGGCAACCTCAGTGAGGAACCGATCGCCTACCGCGACGATGAGGCGCGTCAGCGTCTGGCGGCCATTGCTGATGGCATGCTCAGCCACAACCGCGTCATCCACATGCGCTGCGACGACTCGGTCACGCGCCTGGTGGCTGGAGGCGAGCAACTCCTGCGCCGCTCGCGGGGGTATGTGCCGGAGCCGATCACGCTGGCCTTTGAGCTGCCGCGTCCGCTACTGGCCTGCGGGGGCCATCTCAAAAACACCTTCTGTCTGGGCAAAGGGCGGCAGGCGTTTGTCGGGCACCACATTGGCGATCTAGAGAACCTGGAGACCCTGGCCTCCTTCCGCGAGGGTATTCGCCATTTCCAGCGCCTCTTTGGCATCGCACCCGAGGCTGTGGCCTATGATCTGCATCCCGACTATCTGGCGACCCGCTATGCGCTGGACAGCGACATAGAGCTGCGCCTTGGCGTCCAGCATCACCATGCCCACATCGCCAGTGTCCTGGCCGAGCACGGCCTGAGTGGGCCGGTGATCGGCATTGCTGCCGACGGGACGGGCTACGGTACCGATGGGGCGATCTGGGGCTGTGAGATCCTGCTGGCCGATCTCTGCGGCTTCGAGCGCCTGGCCCATCTGGCCTATGTGCCGCTCCCTGGAGGAGAGCAGGCGGTCCGCCAGCCGTGGCGCATGGCGGCGGTCTATCTGGCGCAGACCTACGGCGAGCGCTTTCTCACCCTTGACATCCCCTTCGCGCGGCGTCTCGACCGCAGCACCTGGCGCATTCTGGCGCAGATGATCGCGCGCGGCCTCAACTCGCCGCTGACTTCCAGTCTGGGGCGCCTCTTCGATGCCGTCGCCGCCATCCTCGGCCTGCGCGACGAGGTGTTCTATGAAGGCCAGGCGGCCATCGAGCTGGAGATGCTCGCCAGCGCTGTGCCACCCGACGACCAGCCGTCTTATCCCTACGCTCTCCTGCGTCCTGGTCAGGGACCACTTCAGATAGACGTTTCTCCCCTGCTCACCGCGCTGGTCGATGATCTCCAGCGCGGCGGTGAAGTGGCGCGTCTGGCTCGTCGCTTTCATCGCTCGCTGGTGGTCATGTTCAGCGACCTTTGCCAGCGGATCAGGGAGCGCACTGGTCTCTCCCAGGTCGCACTCAGCGGCGGCGTCTTTCAGAACCGCCTGCTTCTGGAAGAACTGGTCAACGACTTGCAAGCCAACGGCTTTCACGTCTATCTCAATCGCCGTGTCCCCCCGAACGATGGCGGTTTGAGTCTGGGGCAACTGGCCGTCGCGGCGGCCCGCCTGGCGGCGGGGAGTGAATGCAGCTCTGTATCTGCAAAGTGAACCGGCGTGAGAACCGGGCCGGCCTTTGACAGCTGCCATCAGCCGCGCAGGCTCAGCGTGCACAGGAGCGCGACGTCCTGGTTGGTTGCCACAATCCAAGAGAGGAGCCAGTCCGATGTGTCTGGGAATTCCTGGTCAAGTGCTTGAAATCGTAGACGAGGCCAACTCGATTGCGCGTGTTGACGTCTCGGGCGTCAAGCGCAACGTCAGTGTTGCCCTGGTGCGCTCGGAAGGAATTGCCCCCGGCGACTGGGTGCTCATCCACGTCGGCTTTGCCATGAGCAAAATCGATGAAGTGGAGGCGCAGGAGACGCTCAAAGCGCTCCAGCTAATGGGGGACGTCTACACCGATGAGCTGAAGCTTCTGGGCTCCAGCCAGATCGAGTAGTGATGAGGGAGGAGGACGATCAGCGCATGTCTCCAGAGGCGCAAGAACCGCTTGAGGCCGTACTAGAGCGGCGCTTTGGCCTCAGTACCAGTCTACCGGCGCTCTTCTTTGAGCGCGAGGCGCCGCGCATCGCCGAAGCCTGCTGGGCGATGGCCCGCCGCTTTCATCAAGGTGGGCGCCTGCTGGCCTTTGGCAATGGGGCCTGGGCCTCCGACGCACAACACGTCTCGGTCGAATTCGTCCATCCGGTCATTGTCGGCAAGCGCGCTTTACCGGCTCTGGCCCTGACCAACGATAGTGCCACGCTCAGCGGCCTCATGGCTGGCGGACGGACTGACAGGCCCTTTAGCGAACAGCTGCGTGTCCTGGCGCGGCCCCAGGATATCGCCCTCGGCTTCTCGCCAGACGGGTGCTGTGCCAACGTCCTGGCCGCCCTGGCGCAGGCGCGGCAGATGGGCCTGCTCACCCTGGCAATGCTAGGCGGCGATGGAGGGTTGATCACTGCCGAGGCCGTCGACTATCGCTTTGTCGTGCCCGCCGACGATCCGCTGGTCATCCAGGAGGTCCATGAAACGCTCTATCACGTCCTCTGGGAACTGGTGCATGTCTTTTTCGAACACGAGGGGTTGCTGCAATGAAACCGGAATCCGAGCGCATCTCTCCCGCTCTGTCGCCAAGCGTGC
The DNA here is from genome assembly GCF_001748285.1 of Thermogemmatispora onikobensis. Lineage (NCBI taxonomy): Bacteria > Bacillati > Chloroflexota > Ktedonobacteria > Thermogemmatisporales > Thermogemmatisporaceae > Thermogemmatispora > Thermogemmatispora onikobensis. The sequence goes on from NZ_BDGT01000024.1 coordinate 28,197, forward strand.
CATTGCGACCGCTCTGTCAGCCCGATCCCGAAGGGCACTGTCCCACCTGTGCGGACGAGGCGGTGGCGGTGACGGTTCTCAGTGTCGACCAGGCCGCCGGCCTGGCCTGCGTCCGTCTGGGCCTGGGCGAGGCCCTGATCGACATCACCCTGCTTGGGGAGGTGCAGCCGGGTGAGCGCCTGCTTGTGCATGGCGGCGTTGCCCTGGAGCGGCTCGACGAGGCGGCGGAGCCGGCTCGTGAGGAGCACGGTCCCTCTGCCTGAGCTGTTCAGCCTGGGTCACCTTCACGAAGGAAAGCGAGCGAGCCAGCCATGAGCCATGACCTTGAGCATAGCGAGCCGGTCCAAGGCTCGGAGTACGATCGCCTCTTTTATCCCTATCTCTTTGCGGGTGGCAAGGTCAGTCTGGAGGAGGTCCTCAGCCAGGTCCGGCATTCCACCCTGGAGAAGTGCCGCGAGGTCATCGCCCTGCGTCAGGCGACCCTGGCCATCGCGCGCGAGGCGCTGCTGGCGGCGGCCCAGGCGATGGCCCGGGCCTTCGCTGCCGGGGCGACCCTGCTGGCCTTTGGCAATGGGGGCAGTACCACCGATGCCCAGGACCTGGTGACCGAGCTGCTCCATCCGCCCTTCTCTCACTGGCGGGCGCTGCCGGCCATTGCCCTCACCAACGACATCGCCGTCGTCACGGCGGTGGGCAACGATGTCGGCTTCGAGAATATCTTTACGCGCCAGGTCATCGCCTTCGGGCGACCCGGCGATATTGCCGTGGGCATCTCTACCAGCGGCAACTCGCTCAATGTCCTGCACGCCTTTGAGCAGGCCAAAAAACAGGGCTTGCTCACTGTGGGCCTGGCTGGCTACGACGGCGGCAAAACCAGGCGCTCGCCGGCGGTGGACTACTGTCTCGTCTCCCCCGGCGATCACATCCCGCGCATTCAGGAGGCGCAGGCCACTGTCTACCACGCCCTCATCGAGCTGGTGCAGGCCCTCTTAGCCGCACAGAAAGGGAGAGCTGACAGCGATGAAGTTCGTTGATGAGTATCGTGATCCTGATCTGGCCAAACGGATCGCCGCCGAGATCGCCCGCCTCAGCGACGGGCGCCCGCTCAAGTTCATGGAGGTCTGTGGTGGCCATACCCATACCATCTACAAGCACGGCATCGAGGACGTGCTCCCACGCAGCATTGACCTGGTGCATGGCCCCGGCTGCCCCGTCTGCGTCCTGCCGATGGGGCGCATCGATGATGCCATCGCCATTGCTCGCCTGGAAGGCGTCATCTTCACCACCTTCGGCGATATGATGCGCGTCCCGGGTTCGAAAGGCAGTCTGCTCGATGCCAAGGCCGAAGGGGCCGATGTGCGCTTCGTCTACTCGCCACTGGACGCCCTCAAGCTGGCGCGCCAGCATCCCGATCGCCAGGTGGTCTTCTTCGCCATCGGCTTCGAGACGACCGCGCCCTCGACGGCAGTGACCCTGCTGCGAGCCAGAGCCGAGGGGATCAAGAATTTTTCGGTCTTCTGCAATCATGTGACCATTATTCCAGCCATCAAAGCCATTCTCGACTCGCCCGGCCTGCGCCTGGACGGCTTCATTGGTCCAGGGCATGTCAGCATGGTCATCGGCATGCGTCCCTACACCTTCATCGCCCGCGACCATCACAAACCTGTCGTGATCGCTGGCTTCGAGCCACTCGACATTATCCAGGCCGTCTACCTGCTGGTCAAACAGATCAGTGAAGGACGGGCGGAGGTCGAGAACCAGTACACGCGCGTAGTGCGGCCCGAGGGCAATGTGCGGGCTTTGGAGGCGATGGCCCGCACAATGGAGCTGCGGCCCTTCTTCGAATGGCGCGGCCTCGGCTTCATCACCCACAGCGCCCTCAAGCTGCGGCCCGAGTTCGCCGACTGGGATGCCGAGCTGCGCTACGAAGTGCCGGGCCTGCGCGTGGCCGATCCCAAAGCCTGCCAGTGTGGCGAGGTCCTCAAGGGGGTGATCAAGCCCTGGGAATGCAAGGTCTTCGGCACGGCCTGTACCCCTGAGACCCCAATCGGGACCTGCATGGTCTCGCCGGAAGGAGCCTGCGCCGCCTACTACAACTATGGCCGCTTCTCGATGGCCGCCGAGCGCGACCACCTGCGCAGCCTCTCACAGACCCCCTAGACGGCAGCGAGGGCCAGACAGGCAACCCGGCCCTGATGAAGCGCACCAAACCCACGCAACCAGGCGAACCAGGGGAACAGGCACAGCAAGCTCCTCAATGACGAACGCAAGAAAGGAGGAAGGGAGAGAGCGATGGACGTCAAGCCCGGTTCTGAGCAGGAGGCGGCGCGGCTCGACGCGGTCCTGCAGAAAATGGAGCGCGTCCGGCAGGCGCGCCGACACAAGTTCTATTTGCGTGACGAGCGCATCACGCTCAGTCACGGCAGCGGTGGCAAGGCCACCCATAACCTGATTGAGGGCGTCTTTGCCCCGGCCTTCTCCAATCCACTGCTTGACGCGCTGGAGGATGCGGCGGTCTTCTCACTGGACGGCAGCGGTCTGCAGCTGGCCTTTACGACTGACACCTATGTGGTCAGTCCCCTCTTCTTTGCCGGCGGCGACATCGGCAAACTGGCCGTGCACGGCACCATCAACGATCTGGCGATGGCCGGGGCTCAACCGCTCTATCTATCAGCGAGCTTCATCCTGGAAGAGGGCTTTTCCATTGCGGAGCTGCGACGCATCGTCGCCTCCATGCAGGAGGCGGCCAGTCAGGCCGGGGTGGCCATCGTCACCGGCGACACAAAGGTCGTGCAGCGCGGCAAAGGGGATGGCGTCTTCATCAATACCGCCGGCGTCGGACTGCGACGTGCGCACTGGCCGCTCGGGCAGACCTGTCTGCAGCCGGGCGACGCTGTGCTCCTCAGCGGCAGTGCGGGCGACCACGGGATTGCCATCATGCTGGCGCGCGAGACCCTCGATATCGAAACCGATATCCAGAGCGATACGGCGCCGCTGCATACGCTGGTAGCGGCCTTGTTCGAGGCTCTTGGCGAGCGTGTGCATTGTCTGAAAGACCCGACCCGCGGCGGCGTGGCCACGGCCCTCAACGAAATGGCCCTGGCCTCCGAAGTGGCCATTGGCCTTGACGAGCAGGCGATCCCCGTGCATCCCGGAGTGCGTGGCGCCTGTGAGATCCTGGGACTCGACCCGCTCACCATTGCCAACGAGGGCAAGTTGCTGGCTGTGGTGGCCCCCGAAGCGGCAGAGCAGGCCCTGGCCGTCATGCGCGCACATCCTCTGGGACGAGAGGCGGCTATCATCGGCAGCGTCCAGGCCGAACCGCCCGGCATCGTCTTTCTGCGCACGGAGATCGGCGGTATGCGTGTCCTCGATATGCTCGTCGGTGATCCGCTCCCCCGCATCTGTTAAGTTTCTTCCTCTTCTGCTCCCCTCGAACACTCCAAGCGCTCGCCTGAAGCTAGAAGGTGAGCGCTATGCTCATTCCGGGAAGCCCTTCTCTACCTGTGAGCAGCCTCCTATATCATCAGAAGTCACAGATATTGAGCAATATAAATAGAGGGGGTCTGGCGTTTCTATTACGTAGAAAGCTCGCTGTCGTAATATGCTTGCAGGAGAACAACATGCTAGAATCATCGTTTCTATTGCCTGACAGGGGCCGAATCAGTACTTCTCAGCGGCAGAACCTCGTGAGGAGCTGGCTCGGCAAGCAGCTGCTGGGGCTACTGCTCGCTATGGGGTTACTCCTGGCCGGTGGGAGAGTGGCCCTGGCCGAGAGCGTCACTGTCAGCGACAGAGCAGGGGTCTTGGATGTGGCTCGTGTCAAGAGCGAGGGGGCGAAGTTACCCTATCCGTTGGAGGTCGATACGACCAACAGCTTCAGCGGCAGCCAGGCAGACTTTGAGGGCTATGCGCGTGGACGGGTGAGTGCAGCCGAGCTGCTAATTGTGATTGCCATCGACACGGTCCATCGCTGGGTCTATATTGAGTCGGGCAATGCGGTCCCGCTCTCAGATAGCGAGGCGGAGGATGCCTACACGGCCTTCAAGGAGCACTACCGCGATGGGAGCTACACGGGGGCAACGCTGGCGGCCATCCAGTCGCTGGAAGAGAGCCTGACCGGGCTGACCGAGACTTCATCGCCTGATGGATCGTCAGGTAGCGTCAATCAAGGCTTTGATTGGACACGGGTGGTCTGGCCTGGCTGTTTCTGTATCTCTACTGTCGCCATTTTCTTCTTAGCCGTTGGGGCTGCTGCCAATGAGGATGCAGCTCGGCAGCGTAGGAGGTATCGAGGAGGTAAATCCAGCACTGGCTTTGGGAGAAGCAGCTATGGAGGAGGCTTCAGCGGCACTGGAGGAGGAGCCGGTTGGGGCTTCAGCGACAGCGGTGGGAGTGCAGGAGGGAGCTTCAGCGACAGCGGTGGGAGTGCAGGAGGGAGCTTCAGCGACAGCGGTGGGAGTGCAGGAGGGAGCTTCAGCGACAGCGGTGGGAGTGCAGGAGGGAGCTTCAGCGACAGCGGTGGAGGAGCTGGCGGGAGCTTTTAGTTGGGCAGTGTGGATAGGGCCGAACCTTGCTGTCAACCCCGGCCCTAGATCATCCGTATAAATAGCGTGGCATGGAGCAACAAAGTGCGCCATGATAGGGCAAAAAGAGGAGGGGAACGTATTCATGATTCTCACACAAGCACCATCTAGTGGGCCAGATGCTGATCAGCAAAGGGGGCCGTTCCGGTCTGCTCGCCCTCGTAGGTTCAGTGTACTGCGGCCACTACTGGCGCTACTACTCGCCGGCTTCCTGCTCATGCTGACCAGCGCAGCTGCCCTGGCCGATAGCGTGACCATCAGTGATGGGGCCGGCGTTCTTGATAAAGGTCGCGTCCAAAGCGAAGCGGCAAAACTGCCCTACCCCATCGCTATCTATACGACCAACTCCTTCACTGGCAGCCAGTCCGACTTTGAGGCGCGCACACAAAGCCATGTCACCAACTCGCGTCTCATTGTCATTGCTATCGATACTGTTCATCACTGGATGTACATCAAGTCTGGCTCGCAGGTGCCGCTTTCCAACAGCGCCGCCCAAGACGCCTACAATGCCTTCAAAGACAACTACAACAATGGGGACTATACCGGGGCCACGCTAGCGGCGATTCGCTCGCTAGAGGACTCGCTGGCAGCGGCGCGTAGCGGTGAAGGAGGCTCACCAGCCAGCTCCGGGGCTGGCGGTCTCCTATCGGGGGGTCTGGGCACGCTCTGCTGTCTTGGTCTGTTGGTCTTGATCATCGGGGGAATCATCTTCGCTGTCGTCCGGCGGCGCTCTGGCCAGAGCTGGGGTTGGGGGCGCAGGAATGTCCCCTACGAACCGACGCCTCCCGGGGGCTACCCGTACCAGGGTCCCTATCAGGGAGGGTATCCTCCTAACTATTACCCACCCAACCAGGGCGGGGGCATGAATCCCTGGGCTGCCGGTGGCCTCGGTGCCCTCGGTGGCGGCCTGATTGGCTACGAGCTTGGCAAGATGGCTGGTGAGGGAGAGGCCCAACATCATGAAGCTGGCTTCGCCGGTGATCCCGGCCCGGGTGGGGGCGGAGACTTTGGGGGCGGCGGAGACTTCGGTGGAGGAGCTGGCGGAGACTTTGGGGGCGGTGGAGACTTTGGGGGCGGTGGAGACTTCGGCGGTGGCGATGGCGGCAGCTTCTAAACTCTCTCTGTGCGACCCCATCTCATGAGGTCGCCCTGATCAGCGATCGGCGAACAAGCCAGAGTCAACAAAACAACAATAACAACAACAACAACAACAACAAAGGAGAACGCCAGCCGATGGCGTTCTCCTTGTGCTTAAGGACAACGTCCTTGTCTACGAGCGGCTTCCGCTGACACAGCACCTTGATGAAGGTGAAGGGCCAGCGCTCCCAGATGAAGCGGAAGAGGGCTACTCTTCCTCGCCTGTGCTCGGGCGAATACGCCGGGTATGGCGGCGACGCGCTAGCTCTGCCACGCGCAGGCGGCTCACCGCCTGCTCCAAGGCCGCCTGTAGCTCGGCGCGCTCCACATCCGTCTGCGCCTGCTCCAGACGCTCCAGGGCCTGGCGGCGGGCCTCCTGAGCACGGGCCTCATCGATCTCCTCAGCGTGCTCAGCGGCATCGGCCAGCACCGTCACCTGATCCTCGAAGACCTCCAGGAAGCCGCCGGAGACGAAGATCGGCTCCTCGGCCTCTCCCAGACGGATCAGCAGCTCGCCCGGTGCCAGCACTGCCAGGAGCGGCGCATGGCGCGGCAGAATGCCCAGGCGTCCTTCCGTGCCCGGAGCATTCACCTGGTCCGCCTCTCCACTGTAGAGCGCCCGCTCGGCGGTCACCACCTCAACGTGCAGTCTTCCAGCCATATTAGAGAGACCTCTGCTCCTGCTCGTGACGCTCGATCACCTCATCGATCGTCCCCGCCATGTAGAAATGCTCCTCGCGGATATGATCGTATTTTCCCTCAAGGATGCCCTTGAAGCCGCGCACCGTCTCCTTGAGCGGCACGTACTTCCCGGGGCGGCCCGTAAAGACCTCGGCCACGAACATCGGCTGCGAGCAGAAGCGCTGGATCTTGCGCGCACGCGAAACAATCAGCTTATCCTCCTCGGACAGCTCATCGACGCCCATAATGGCGATGATATCCTGCAGATCCTTATAGCGCTGCAGCACGCGCTGCACGCCGCGAGCCGTATCATAGTGCTCCTGACCCACGAACTGCGGATCAAGCACGCGGCTGGTTGAAGCCAGAGGATCAACCGCCGGGAAGATGGCCTGTTCGAAGATCGCGCGGTCGAGCACGATCGTCGAATCCAGGTGAGCGAAGGTCGTCGCCGGAGCCGGATCGGTGTAGTCGTCCGCCGGCACGTAGACCGCCTGCATCGACGTAATCGAGCCGCGCGTCGTCGAAGTGATGCGCTCCTGCAGCTCGCCCATCTCCTCCGCCAGGTTCGGCTGATAGCCCACCGCCGAGGGCATACGCCCGAGCAGAGCGGACACCTCAGAACCGGCCTGTGTGAAGCGGAAGATATTATCGATGAAGAGCAGCACGTCTTTCCCTTCCTCGTCGCGGAAATACTCCGCGATCGTCAGGCCGGTCAAGGCCACGCGCAAGCGTGCCCCAGGTGGCTCATTCATCTGGCCGAAGACCATCGCCAGGCGGTCGATCACGCCGGCCTCCTGCATCTCATGGTAGAGATCGTTCCCCTCGCGCGTGCGCTCTCCAACGCCAGCGAAGACGCTATAGCCGCCGTGGGCCTTGGCCACGTTATTGATCAGCTCCTGGATGATCACCGTCTTACCCACGCCGGCACCGCCGAAGGCGCCAACCTTACCACCGCGCATGAAAGGACAGATCAGATCGATCACCTTCAGGCCAGTCTCGAAGACCTGCACCTCCTTCGCCTGCTCCTCCAGGCTCGGAGGAGGACGATGGATCGGTAGACGCGGCACATCAGCCACTGGCGGCTTATTGTCGATTGGCTGACCGAGCACATTGAAGATGCGCCCCAACGTCTTGGGGCCGACCGGGACCGAGATGGGCTGGCCACGATCGATGACCTCCAGGCCGCGCTGCAGACCATCGGTCGGTCCCATCGCCACGCAGCGCACCCAGTTATTGCCCAGGTGCTGCTCCACCTCCAGCGACAGCTCCTGATCGGAGCCCTCGGGGCGGACTACCAGCTCATTGTAGATAGGAGGCAGCTGCTCGGGGGGAAACTCCACATCGACCACGGCCCCGAGCACCTGAACAACCCTCCCCTTGGCAAGTGTCTTTGTCGTCATGTATCTCTTCGCCTCCTGCGGAAGCCTTGACAACGCAGTCGCTCACTACCAGCAAGGCGCGTCAGCCTGCTCGCAAGCCTGCTGCATCCATCCCGCTTCCGTTCAGCGTTCGTTTCGTTACAGACTATTACGTGTCCCTGATAGAAACCGTTGCCCACAGCAACGGACAGGCTCGCGCCGGGTGGCCATGACCGACCGACCAGGCGCGAAGGCTGACTACACTACAGCTCGCCTGCGCCGGCCACCACCTCAAGAATCTGCGTCGTAATGCTGGCCTGGCGGGCCTTGTTGTAGGCCAGCGTCAAATCATCGACCAGCTCGTTGGCATTGTCGGTAGCGTTCTTCATCGCCACCATACGTGCCGACTCCTCGCTTGCCCGCGCCTCAAGCAAGGCCAGATAGACCTGGACATCCACATAGCGCGGCAGCAAAGCCTCGAAGATGGCCCCCGGGTCCGGCTCGTAGATATAGTCAATGCGCTGACGCTCGCTGCTCCCCTCACTTCGCGGCGGCTGCACCGGCAGCAGCTGGATCGCCACCGGCTGCTGCGAGGTCGTGCTCACAAAGCGGGCGTAGACCAGGTAGACGACGTCCACCTCGCCGCTCAGGAACGCATCCATTGCCACCTGAGCCACCGCCGACGCATCGTTCATCGAAGGGTTATCACTCAGCTGTGTAAACTCGGCCAGCAAGTGCTGCTGCGTCCGCACAACGAAGTCGCGCCCCTTGCGGCCAATAGCCACGAATGAGACAGCCGGACGCTGTCCCTCGGCCCGCTGCACCTCTTCCTGAATCTCCAGCGCCGTCGAAGCCGCTTTACGGTTAATATTGCTCGGCAGCGCGCCGCAGAAGCCGCGGTTAGGCGAGATCACAATGAGGCCGACACGCTTCACCGGACGGCTGCGTAGCAAGGCCAGCTCACTGCCCAGATCCTCGCCGGCCACCGTCGCCAGGCGTGACACCAGCTCTCGAATCTGCTCCGCATAAGGGCGCGCCCGCTGGACCCGCTCCTGCGCGCGCCGCATGCGGCTGCTGGCGATCATCTGGAAGGTGCGCGTAATCTGAGCAATATTCTTGACCGTCCTGATGCGCCGCCGAATCTCGCGGGTTGATGGCATAGCTCTCCGCCTCCTAGCTAGCTAGCTGCTGCTGCTTGAGCCTTCTGCGGCTGCGGTGCGGCGGTCTTCTTGAACTCCTCAATAGCGGCTCGCAGACGTGCCAGCAGATCGTCGGACATATTGTTACGCTGCTTCACCGACTTCTCGATGATCTCCTGACCGATCTCGGGGTGGTTTGCCTCCATATAGCGATGGAAAGCCGCCTCCCACTCCTGGATCAGCTCCAGCGGCACATCGTCGAGGTAGCCCTGTGTAGCGGCATAGATGATCATCACCTGCTTCTCCACCTCAAGCGGCTGGTACTGTTTCTGCTTGAGGATCTCCGTCAGGCGCTGGCCGCGCTCAATGCGGGCGCGTGTTGCCTTATCGAGGTCGGAAGCGAACTGCGCGAAGGCTGCCAGCTCGCGGAACTGAGCCAGATCCAGGCGCAGCGAGCCAGCCACCTGGCGCATAGCGCGTGTCTGAGCGCTACTTCCCACGCGGGAGACCGAGATACCGACGTTGATCGCCGGGCGGATACCGGCGTTGAACAGATCGGTCTCCAGGAAGATCTGGCCGTCGGTGATCGAAATGACGTTGGTCGGAATGTAAGCCGAGATATCGTTAGCCTTCGTCTCAATGATCGGCAGAGCGGTCAAGGAGCCGCCGCCGTAGTCCTCATTCAGGCGAGCCGCGCGCTCCAGCAGGCGCGAATGCAGGTAGAAGACATCACCGGGGTAGGCCTCGCGGCCCGGCGGGCGGCGGATAATCAGCGAAATGTTGCGGTAGGCCTCGGCATGCTTGGTCAAATCATCGTAGACGATCAAAGCATCGCGGCCCGACTCCATAAACTCCTCGCCGATCGCGCAGCCGGCGTAAGGCGCGATATACTTCATCGGAGCCGGATCAGCCGCGCCGGCCACCACCACGATCGTATGCTCCATCGCCCCGTACTTCTCCAGCGTCGCAATCGTGCGCGCCACCGAAGAGTTCTTCTGGCCGATGGCCACATAGATGCAGATCAGATCTTTGCCCTTCTGGTTAATAATCGTATCGATAGCGATGGCCGTCTTACCAGTCTGGCGGTCGCCGATGATCAACTCGCGCTGACCGCGACCGATAGGGATCATCGCGTCGATCGCCTTAATACCGGTCTGCACCGGTGTATTCACCGAGCGGCGCGTAATCACACCGGGAGCCACGCGCTCGATCGGGCGCCGCTTATTGGTAATGATTGGCCCCTTATCGTCGATTGGCTCGCCGAGGGCATTGACCACGCGCCCAATCAGAGCGTCGCCGACGGGGACCGAAATCACCTGACCGGTCGTGCGCACCTCATCGTCCTCGCGCAGCTCAGTATAGTCGCCGAGGATGATGATACCGACCGTTTCCTCCTCCAGGTTGAAGGCCATCCCCTTCAGCCCGGTGCGGGGGAAATCCACCAGCTCCAGATATTTCACATCCTGCAAGCCATAAACGCGGGCGATGCCGTCCTGGACGGCGATCACGGTCCCGACGCTGGCCGTGGCAGGCTGGCTTTGATCGAAGCCAACAATATTGCGTTCGATGATGGCACTGATTTCATCTGCCCACGATGCCATCGTCTTTCCTCCTCAGGTAGTCTCTCCTCGCCATAGAGGCCAGCCGGAACAAGGAGCCGATCCACGCAGACGCCGAATCACAAAGCGAAGCGGCCTGCGTGCACAGGCCAGCCCGGCATAAGCCTGCTGTGCCGGCCTCAGACTAAGAGGACGGCGGGCAACAACAAGGCGGACCAGTAGACAGCAGGGCAGCCGGCCCGTTACGGACGAGAGCGAGCGATGGGCAAAACGCTAAAGTACAGATTCACCAACTGGCGAACGAGAAGCAAACGAGTAAACAAACAGACAAAAGAGCAACGGCCAACAACCAGAGAGTTGAGGAGCCGACGCCTCAACTCGCAGCCAACGGGCCTCACTGCCTGCAGCGCTCCAGTCAGAGTCAGCCGGGCCAGGGCAGGCAGGCAGGCAGACAAGAAGACAAGGCTGATCCGATTCCTGCTCTACTGAGTGCGTGTCGGCTCAGGGCGGTCCCTGGCTGGTGGATCGTTGACCGTCGCCAATTCGGCGGGCAATTCCAGCGAAGCCAGCAGTTCAGAGCTATGGGCGGCAGTCTCCTGCAGCAAGCGCTGCTGAAGGGTAGCCAGCCGATGCTGGACGCTGGCATCGATGACCTCATCGCCGACGCGGGCGATGATCCCTCCCAGAATCTCCGGCTCGACCTTTGTCTGCAGGATAATCTCTTTTCCAGTTCTTCGCTCTAACGCCTGCTTCACACGCTGAAGCGCGGCCTCATCGAGAGGCGCCGCCGTAATCACCTCGGCGATTGCCTGGTTCTTATACCGAAGTACGAGCTGTTCGAGTTCGCGCGCAATATTCGGCATCAACTCGACCAGATTACGCTGGACCACCAGCAATGCGAGATTGAGCGACGTCGGCAGAACCCGCGACGCAAGCGCCTGACGCAGCGCCTGCTCCTTGCGCGCCAGGGGGATTTTCGGCTCGCTCAGCAGATAGGCCATCTTGCGCTGGGCAAACAATTCAGCGATGGAGCGCACTTCGTCGAGAGTGCGATCAATCGTCTGCTGCTGCCGCGCGATAGTGAAGATAGCTTCAGCGTAGCGGCGTGCGATCGCTCCCTTAAGCATTACTGTCCCTTCGTAGCCTGGCTGGCGTTGACGAACTCTTCAACCAGGCGGCGGTTATCACTGCTATCGACGGACTTACTGATCACTTTACCGGCGGCAGCGATTGAGAGGTTGACCACCAGGCGACTCAGGTCGGCACGAGCGCGGGCGGCCTCCTGGCGGATACGCTCAACCTGCTGCTGCTCGATCTGGCGGGCGCGCGCCAGGGCCTCCTCCTCGATGCGACGGGCCTCGCGCTCGGCGGCGCGCTGGGCGTTAGCGATGACCTCCTGGGCCTCGCGACGTGCCTCCGCCAGCAGCTGCTCTGCGCGGGCGGTGGCATTCTTCAGCTCCTCCCGCGCTCGCTCGGCGTTCTCGATGCCCTCGCGGATAATGGCGGCGCGTCTATCAAGCATGCGCTGAACAATGGGCAAAGCCCACTTGCGCAGAAGAATCAACACGATGATGAAGCTAACGAGCTGCGAGAGGAAAGCAAAGGTATTGATACCCAGGCCCTCTAGCGGACTCGCTGCGAGAATCAAAGTCACGCCGACCCCCTCCTTTTTTCTTCAATCAAGGCGTGCGTTTCACGCTCTCCATACATGCGGGTAAGCCAAGGGGAGACCGATCAAAAAAATCCTCGGAACCATCGTATTCCTCGCCCGCTCCCTCGAATGGGGGAACAGCTTGCGAAGTAGTGATAGGCACGATGTGTGTTGGACATACCCGCATTGTCAGGCGCGCTACATGCGTTCGTTCCGGCAGGCGGGACGAGCAGCCCGCGAGGCACTCCGGGCGGAGCCGGGCGCCTGCTTCGGCGGGCCAGCTCGTCTTCTCCTTGCCTGTCCCTACCAGCTTACTTCACGAACTGGAGCAGGATGGCGATGACCAGTGCGTAAATGGCAATGGCCTCGGCGAAGACCAGACCCAGAATCATATTGATACGGATCTGCGGCTCCGCCTCGGGATTGCGCCCGATAGCCGAGGCCGCCTGACCGGCAGCGATTCCGATGCCCAGACCCGGGCCAATAGCCCCCAGACCGATAGCCAAAGCGACAGCTAACTGCGACATAGCTGAATATCCTCCTTTAAGGACAAAGCTTCGTTGGTTCGTTCCTGGTTGTGTGTTCGTTTGTTGATGTCAAGCGGGCAAGTAAAGTACGTATGAATTGAACGGTAACAAGCAATTCAAGAGCGCCTGCCTTGCGGCCTCGCTCGGCCAGGCCAGGCAAGCGGCGCCCCTCGCTCAGCCTGCGCTGCACCCGCACTGGAGTGAACCCGCGGCACTCGGAGCAATCAGGCGGGCGCGTTCACAAGAGAACCTCCCCGACCAGGCGGCTGAGGAGGCTCGCAGACGGCGAGGTGCAGGCACTACGCGGCGGCCTTCTCCCCTTGTAGTACCTTCTGCTCCTCTTCGACAAGATGCTCCTCGTGAGCCTCGTGACTGGTGGTGCCGATCTCCATGAAGACCAGCGTCAGCAGGGAGAAGATCAGGGCCTGCATCACCGCGACGAAGATCTCAAAGGGAATGAAGATGATCGCGGCGACGAATGGCAGGATGAAGGCAAACGCAGCCAGCACAAGGCTACCAGCGAAGATGTTGCCAAAGAGACGGAAGGAGAAGGAAATGATACGCGCGGCTTCGGAGATGATCTCCAGCAGCCCGACAACAACATCGATAAGGCCCATTGGGCCTTTGCGTAGTGCTCGGAAATTGAAGTACTTTGACAGGTGCTCTTTGGCACCCAGATGGTAGAAGCCGAAGAACTGGGTTGCCCCCACCGAAAGCAGGGCCATTGCCACCGTCAGGTTAAGATCGGTGGTCGGCGGACGGAACCAGGGGATAATCAGGTTCGAAATGTTGCCAAAGAGGAAATGAATCGGCCCCAACGAGAGCGGCTGACACGAAGGCAGGAAGCCCAGGACCGGCGCGCAGTTGCCTCCCACATGGGCGACCTCCTCTCCTTTGAGCGTGCCAATGGTGTCAACACCCGGCAGCACGTCCATCAGGTTGGCGACCAGAATGAAGATGAAGAAGGAGGCGACCCACGGGAAGAAACGCGCCGCTTTCTCCTTCCGCGAGCCAACCACACCGTTGACCAGATTCACCACAAATTCGACGATCCACTCCACGAAGTTTTGAAAACCCGAGGGGATCAGCGAAGCGTTGCGTGTGCCAAAGTAGAAAAAGGCAACCAGAGCAAGAATGGTAATCCAGGTGCATAATAGCGTATTGGTTATCGGAAAGATACCGCCTGGATTCCATATGACCTCTGGTGCCAGGGATACCTCAGGAAATTTCCAGAGCACTCAATATCCTCCATCCGAATCGTGCTCTGCGTGGCCCGGTCTGTCAACGTCGACGCCGTCTATCTCATGCTTGAGAAGAAGGTTTTAAATAAACGGTACGCGCCGTATATTCCCGTAATCAGGCCAAGCAGCAGCCCGAGAAGTATACACAACGGTGCGGTACGCAACACGCCATCCAGGTAGTGACCGAGAATGGCTCCTGCAGCAATGGGGACTGCAATCGTGAACCCCAATCCTCCCACTGGCCCCACGATTTCCCACAGGGTGGGGGGAGGCTTCTTACTCATCCTTTTGTTGTCCCGCTTGTCTCACGATTATATCATACCGTGAGGATTATAGCATAAGGCTGACTGTCTGTGCAACGCAATGACAGCATCCCTCAAGCGCCTTCGCTCCCGGCTCGCTTCCTGTCGCAAGCCGCTCTCTCGCCTTCAGAGAGCAGGCAGCCGACAAGCCGGGCCGCCTCTTCAATTGCGTATTTCTACGGATAGCCCTGCTCAGGTCCCAGCGGCCCGGCTGCCGGGGGCCAGGGCTGCTCTGCTCTCCCCGCTCCTTGCTCTGCAGGGCCGTGTCTATTATTTATGCACTCCGGTGGTAAGTGGCCCTCTCTTGCTGGCCTGCCGGAAGAGGCTGGTCGGCAGAGCTGTGTAGCGCGGCGCGGCCCTATGCGGATCAGATCAGATCAGATCAGATCAGATGAGCTTGCGCTCGCGGGCCTTGCTCGCGGCCTGGGTACGGTTAGTCACCTGCAGCTTGCTCAAGATGTTGGAAACGTGGTTTTTGACGGTACCCTCGGCCAGACAGAGTTGTTGGGCGATCTCGCGATTGCTGGCTCCCTGGGCCAGTAATCGCAGGACTTCTCGCTCGCGGGTGCTCAGCTCCTCTCTCACGCCTTCGCTGCTCTGGAGCTGGCTCTGGCTCCCTTTTTCTCGCCGGCCAAACTCGATGAGCAGCTTGCTGGCGATACTCGGTTGAATGAACGGCTCCCCCTGAGCAACCCGGCGGATGGTGGCCGCCAGCTCTTCGGCGGGCAGGTCCTTGAGCACGTAGCCCGCCGCCCCGGCTTTGATGGACTCGAAGACGTAGTCGTCGTAGTCGAAGGTGGTCAGGATGATGATCTTTGCCTCCGGGTAGGCGCTCAAGATAGCGGCGGTTGCTTCAACCCCGCTCATGAGGGGCATCTGGATATCCATCAAGACAATGTCTGGTCCCTGACCGGCCTGTCGCAGCTCTCGGTAGCGCCTGACCGCCTCCTCGCCGTTCGCGGCCTCGCCCACAACCTCCATGCCTGGTTCCAGATCGAGAATGGTGCGCAGGCCCTGGCGCATCAGCGTCTGGTCCTCGCAGAGGAGCAGCCGGATAACTGGTGTCGACAATGCTGACCTCCCTCTTCTGTCTAGCTGGCGGCTGGCGGGGCGCTGGTGGTCGCTGCTTTTCGCTCTGATCCTTTCCACTTCCTCTCCCCTCCCTCTTCCCGGGCTGCGGCTGCGACCCCTTCCCTCTATAGGATATTCTATCTCTTCTGCTGAGAGATGAACAGTGACATCTCTGTCGCGCGCACAAATTTTGTCGAGGCTTAACGGGTTCTTTGAGGGAATTTTACAGAGCTATAACGCTGCTGGCTGAAGATTCTCTTGAGGGGTGCTGTGGGGGGGCTGAGGGAGGGAGGGAGGGCTGGCCAGGGTCAGGGCTGATGGTTGCTCTGGTCTGCCCGCTGTGGTGAGGCGCGGGGGGAAAGAGACGAGGACGGTGTAGAGCAGGAGACAAAGGAGGACTGCGATGCGGGTCGCGATTATTACTGAGAATTTCTTGCCCAAGCTGGATGGGGTGACGCGCACGCTGGCGCGACTCCTCTCTCATCTGGAGAGCAGCGGCCACCGGGCGCTCTTGTTAGGCCCGCGCTGTGGAATGCGTGAGTATGCCGGGGCGGAGATTGTGACGACGCCTGGCCTGCCGTTGCCTTTCTACCCAGAACTCAAGTTCAACTTTTTCCGTCCTCTCTTTGTGAAGAAGCTCCAGGAGTTCCAGCCTGATGTCATCCATGTTGTCGATCCCGTCGTGCTGGGTGCCGTGGGGGTGGCCGTGGCCAGGCTGCTGCGGCGCCCCCTTGTCTCTTCCTACCATACCAATCTCGCCGCCTATTGTCGTCATTTTGGCTTTCCCTGGGCAACAGGCCCTATGTGGCGCTACAATCGCTTTCTGCACAATCACTGCTCTCTGACCTTCTGCCCGTCTCCTTCGACAGCCAGGGCGTTGCGCTGTCAGGGCTTTCAGCGTGTGCGGCTCTGGCCCCGCGGTGTGGACAGCACGCTCTTTCGACCTGAGCGTCGCCGCTCTGCCCTGCGTGCTGCCTGGCTGGGTACTACTGAGGAGAAGGCAGACGAGCGCTGTGTCTTGCTCTATGTAGGGCGCATCTCCCGAGAGAAGAATCTCCTGTTGTTGGCTAACGCTTATCGTCAGCTGGATCATCGTCACTGCCATCTGGTGGTGGTTGGTGGGGGGCCGGCCATGACGGAGCTGCGCCAGGCTCTGGCCGGGCTGCCGGTCACGTTTACCGGCTATCTCACTGGCGAGGCCCTGGCGGAGGCCTATGCTTCTGCCGATGTCTTTGCCTTCCCGTCGGCCACCGAGACCTTTGGCCAGGTGGTCCTTGAAGCGATGGCCTCCGGCCTGCCAGTGGTCGCGCTGCAGGCCGAAGGGGTCTGCGATCTGGTGATCCCGCAGGAACAGGGTCTGTTGCTGGACCCCACTGGTCTTAGCCCGGAGGCCCAGGCCGCCGCCTATCGGCATTTGCTCGCTCGTCTGATCTACGAGCGAGCAACACGGGAGCGTATGCGCTCCGCAGCGCTCGCTCAGGCTGCCAGATATAGCTGGTATGAGGCGATGGAGTCGCTGCTGCGTGGCTATGAGGAAGTGATTCGGCAGAGAGAGCAGACGCTGCTGGCGGCTTGATGGGTTCACCTGCCGAGTGGTGGGCATCCCTGAACCTGGATGGAGCGCTGCCGGCCTGTGTAGGACGCGGCATGAAGTTATAGGAAGAAAGACGCCCGATGTCCAGATTGTTCCCAGAAACTGCCCTCGATAGGGCTGGCGGGCGCCAGGCTCTCGCTCAGCAAGACTCCCAGGCGTTCGCTGATCCTCAAGCACTGAGGCGTGAGCCTTCAGCACGTGTTTTGCGCCTCGCGCGCGGCATTTCATTGTTGTGTTCACCGGCTGCTGTCTCGGTGCCGTTTGTTCTGCTGGTGGCCCTCTATCGCTCCTCTTCGCTCTGGCCCTCGCTCGGCTTCGCGCTCCTAACGCTCGGCTTTGTCTGTGCTGGCCCCCTGTTCTATGTGCTTCTGGCTATGCGCCTGGGGCTGGTGAGCGATCTTGACCTCACGCGCCGCCACGAGCGCTGGCATCCTTTCCTCGTCAGTCTGCTCTCCTATGGCCTGGGATTGCTCTTGCTCCTCCTGCTGCATGCGCCGCGGAGCCTGGAGCTGGCGCTTAGCCTGACCTTGCTGGTGGGGGGGCTCCTCCTGCTGATTACCCTCTGGTGGAAGATCAGCATCCATGCGGCAACGCTAGCCGGAGCGGCCACGGTCTTGACTGTCCTCTATGGCCTGGTTTTCCTGCCATCCTTCCTTCTGCTGGTGCTTGTCTGCTGGTCGCGGGTGGCTTTAGGGCGCCATACCCCTGCTCAGGTAATCAGCGGGGCCCTGCTCAGCATGGGTCTGGCTCTGGGCCTGCTCCTCCTGGTGGGCCTCTAAGCCTGTGCCTTCTTCCTCCCTTCTCGGTCCAGTGCCAAAAGCGGACCGACTTGCAGGCAGTGAAAGGCCAGAGCAACGGCAAAGGCAGCCCCGGCCTTTCACTGCCTGCTCAGAACCTGGCACGGTGTAGGGGCAGCCGCGTCCTTCTCTCTTGACTTTCCATGCTCTTGCTTTCTATACTGCTCCAGAACAATTCCCTGAGTCTGCATAACTATTGTATGTGTGTTTCTTGCTGACTGCGATGAAAGGCTATTTGCTGCAGAAGCTTGTCTCGCTGCTAAGGTTGAGCAAGCAAACAAGCTCTTTTTGCCCTGGTGCTGGCCTCCACCTCACTGGTAGGTGGGGTGGGGCGGGGGCCTTGGGGGCTTTGCCAGAGGCAAGGACCGCCCAAGCAACGGCTTGCCAGAAAGCAGCCAATTCGGATAGACTGAGGGAAGAGACGCGGTGACGCTCAGCGAGCCTGTTTTCACTCTGCCGTTATACTATCTCGGCAAATGCTCGTCTGATCAGGTAAGGAGAGTCTGGCAGTGAGTCAACATCAGAGTCTGAAAGTGCTCTGTACCTTCCCCTTCGATGAAGAAGCGCTGGGGAAGATTCGCGAGGCGGCCCAGGGCGAAGTTGTGCTGGCCACACAGGACGAGGAGCTGGCGGCGCAGGCGGGGGATGTCGAGGTCATCTGTGGCTTCTGGTTACCCAAGAACATCCGTCAGCTTGCCCCGCGTCTGCGTTGGCTCCAGTTCGCTGGCGCGGGCGTTGATGGCCTGCGTGACACGGGTCTGCTTGATTCTGCCAGTGGAGTGATGGTAACCACTGCCACTGGAATCCATGCCTCAACTATTGGGGAGTATGTCTTTGGCAGCATGATCATGTTCAATCGTTCCTGGCCCGAGCTGGTACGTCTGCAGGATCGCCGTATTTGGGGCAACACCGCCTGGTATCATCTGCGCACGCTAGAACTCTATGGGCAGACGCTGGGAATCATTGGCGTGGGCCACATTGGGCGCTACGTTGCGCGCCTGGGACGGGCTTTCGGCATGCGCGTCTTGGGAGTGAGGCGCTCGGCCAGGGGTGGCGAGCAGGACCAGGATGTCGAGCGCTATTATACGTTCAGCCAGTTGCGTGAGATGCTGCCGCTGTGTGACTATGTTGTGATTGCGACGCCGCTCACCCCTGAGACGGAGCGCTTGATCGGCGAGCCGGAGCTACGTGCTATGCGCCGAACCGCTTATCTGGTCAATGTCGCTCGTGGGCGAGTCATCGACGAACAGGCCCTGATTCGCGCCCTGAGCGAGGGCTGGATTGCCGGGGCAGGTCTCGATGTAACTGAAGTGGAGCCGCTTCCCCAGGACAGCCCGCTCTACTCGCTACCCAATGTCATTCTAACGCCCCATATTTCGGGTGAAAGCATTCACTATGGTGCCCGGCTGGCCTCGCTCTTTGCCGATAACCTCCAACGTTATCGCCGTGGCGAGCCGCTACGCAATCGCTATGATCCAGAGCGCGGTTACTGATCTCGCCCAACCCGACCGGGCCATAGAGACCTGTCCGGCGGTCGAGAGGCGCGGGCAAAGTCGACGAGGCGGGCCAGTGAAGCACACAATGGCTGTCTAAGGTGAGGGCTCTCTGCGGGTCTCCGGGGAAGGGCAGGCATCTGCCGGCTGCGCCTTATGCTAAGGGCTAGCTGAAACGACTTGCCCTGGCTCTGGCGGTGTCTAGATCCATGCGTGATCTAGGGGAGCTCTCCATCCTGAGCTTTCTGGCAGACGGCATGTACAATTGCTGAAAGAGGGCCGGATGATCCTGACTGTCTGTTGTCTGTCCGACTCCGAACAGCCAGGGAGGGACGGAGGTACGGCTGACACTGCAGCGACAGGTGAATCGATTATCAGAAGGGAGCAAGACACTCTTCACGTAGGGGCAAAGAGGAGGTCCGATGAGCAGAGATTTAGGTCTGGTGGAACTACTGGGCGCGGATGCCGTTGGCCCACCGGGGCAGCGTCGCTTTCGTCTGTTTGCGCGCAGCGAAAGTGGCTCTGCTATGATGTGGATGGAAAAGATGCAGCTTAACGAGCTGGGGCTGGCCATTGATCGCCTGCTGACCCAAGTGACGCAAGGTAAGGTCCTGCATGTTGAGGCACAAGCCCGGCAGGAAGGTGCGGAAGAAGAAGCGGCACCACCGGGTATACCTGCTGATTTCCCGCTGATCCCCGACGAGGAGTTTCAGGTAGCGCAGTTGAAGCTCAGCTACGACTTCCGTCGAGAGCTGATCATTCTCATGGCAGTTCCCCTGGAGATCATCATGGAGGCAGATCAGGAGCCGCACGGGCGCGTCCGCGAGGATCGAGCGGTCACTTTTTCTTTCACTCATGCTCAGGCAGAGGCCCTGACCAAGATGATCACGCGCGTCGTCTCCGCGGGGCGTCCCGTTTGTCCTTTCTGCCATATGCCCCTGGATGGGGGGCCACACATGTGCGAGAAGCAGAACGGGCATCGTCAGATTATCCAATTGTTGGAAGAAGAAGATGATGACGATGATGGTGAAGACGAAGAAGAAGAAGAGGGCGACTAGCGCATGCTAGCTCAGTTGCGGCGGCGGAGGGGGAGGCCTATGCTTGCCAGGAGTAAAGAGGGTGCACGCGCTAGCGAGCAAGCAATTATCCTGGCAAGCTGGCCAGGGGCGATAGCTGGGCGACACCAAGAGGCGAAAGCGAGCGGTCTTTCTAGCGACGATGGGCTGAGCAGAGGGCAAAAGCAGACCGGGAGCCCGTCCGCCCTCTTCCTCAGCCTGGTCTGGTGGGAGAGGCTTCGCCGGGCGCCGGGTCCAGGTCCGCAAGCGAGCAAGCGCTGGGTGGCTATTGCGAGGGGCTGGTGGAGGGACGAGTAGGCCCATCCGGTGCCATCGCCGATCGAGCGATCAATCGGTACAGAGATACTTATTAGCCTTTTGCAAATACAGCTCCTCGTTCCCCTCGATCATCAGCTTATGGAGCACAACGATGTCGGCGTCCGGCAGATTTTCCACCGGCTGAAGGCAGAGGCGCATTGTCGCGCGGCCATTTTCGATGACCTGGACGAAGCCTTTACCGCGGGGTACGCGATAGATGCGCTGGGGGGCAGTAGGGCTAGGCACCTCCAGATAGCCATGCCAGAGGAGCTGGCGGAACTGCTCGGGCGTCAGGATATCGCGCAGCAGATCGGAGGCCCGTCGCTCGGCCCGCGACCAGCCCCGTAAATATGGCTGAGTGATCAGCCAGACAACGGCTCCCATCGCAGTGGCGATGATCACCCAGTCCAGGATGGTCAGAATCTCAGAGATCAAGCTCATCCACCGACAACGCGCGGAACCATGATGATCTGCTCGGCGGTCGCGTCAAACTGATCGATGCGCTGAGCAGGCTTCCCGGGCTCGACACGAAAAGCAGTGGCTCCCCTGGCGCGCTCCTGGGCGAAAATGCGCTCAGCTTCTCGCACGGCGGCCAGTGCTTCGGGGTCACCTGCTAACACCTTCTGCTCATCCCAGGCGACACGATCATCACCGCGCCGTGACATCACCCGTAGCATTCCCACGGTTGTTCCTCCTTCGTCGCTTGCACCATCGGCGATGGTGGCTGACTAACGAATCTTCCAGTGAGTGAACGCATGATCTTCTGGCTACAAGCTCTCGCGCAGGTTCCACGGCTACTCTGCATGCGTTGGCCCTGTGCCGCCTTGCCTGCTTGCCTGCCTGTTGACCTGTCGTCGAGCCAGGCGAGCAAGGAGCCTGAAGTCTCGCGGCTCAGAGAGCGGTTGGAGGCACGCACATAGAGCGAGCCCTGCAGTGCCTGCAGCACAGCCCTTTCTGGCGTGGGTAAGCGCTCTACTACCTACTATTGTACCGACGAAGATGCAAGTCGTCAATGGTTATCTCATAATGTATCAGCTTTATTGCCTGAGATGACCTCATGCCGTCCGACCGTGCCCGCCGAGCGGGCCAAGGACCTGCCCGGGCCTGCTTGTCTGGCTGGCTAGCTAGCTGGCTGACTGGCTGGCTGCCTGCCCGCCCGACGGGTCTGGGGGGAGGAGTTCGGGTTTACTGTGCGCTCATAAAGATAATACCGACGGTGCCGGGTCCTGTGTGGGTACCGAGGACGGCGCCCAGCTTATAGCGTGGAATTGGCTGAGGGTAGACTGTCTTCATGGCTGCGGCGAGCTGCTCGCCCAATTCGTCGCTTGATTCCACGATGACCACCTCTTCCACCGGGCTGGCTTCCTGGAAGAGCTGAGCCACCCGCTCATAGGCTTTGGCGCGTGTGCGTGGGCGTTCGACCGGCACCACCTCGCCGGCCTGAATGCCGATAATCGGCTTGAAGCTCAGCATCGTGCCCAGGAAGGCGCTGGCGCGTCCGATGCGTCCCCCGCGGCGCAGATGCTCCAGGCTATCCAGCACGCCCAGGATGCGTGTGCGGCGCAAGCGACTGATCAGGCGTTCTTTAATGGAAGCCAGATCGTCGCCGCGCTGGGCCTCTTCGGCGGCGTGCATGACCGACATCCCGATCCCCAGGCTGATGCTCTCGGAATCCACGACCTCGATAGGGATGTGTTGCAGCTCCGCCGGCAAGGCCGCCCGAGCGGCGCAGGCCGACTGGTAGGTTCCGCTGAATTTGGCTGACAGATGGACCGAGAGAATGGCCTCGGCGCCTTCTTCGATCAAGCGCTGGTAGACGGCGAGGAAGTCGGCGGGTGTTGGCTGTGAGGTACGGGGAAAATCCTTACTCTCCGCCAGCTTTTTGAAAAAGCCCTCTGTATCCAGATTGACCCCGTCCAGATACTCTTCATTGCCAAAAATAACCTTGAGGGGAACAACGCTGATTCCCAGGGCCGCGGCCCGTTCTTTAGGCAGATCCGCCGTGCTATCGGTGACGATGCGGACGGCCATGAGGCACCTCCTGAACGCGAGAGAATTGTCTGCGCATGCGCGTCAGCGCACATGGCAGCTTGCAAGAAGCGTGGGTACGTTTATCGCTAGAGTAGCGGGAAGAGCACCGGGACGAGACCAGCCCTCTCGGCCTTGATCCTGTCTGGTTGTCTCTCTCTGGGTTCTGCGCGGTCCGGTCTGGCTTACGGTTCCGGCCAGGCTAGCTAGCTGCCGGGCATGCGCTCTGAACGGCTATCGCTGTCTCTGATCTTTTCATTCAACTGAGAAAATATAAGTGTAGTAGGGTTGGCCACCATCCACCACCTCTACCTCCAGGTGGGAATAGGTCTGCTTGATGCGGGCCGCGGTCTCCTGAGCGTGGGTCTCGCTGGTCCCCTCACCGTAGTAGATGGTGAGCAGCTCGTAGCGCTCGACGTGCATGCGCTGGAGCAGGTCGTTGATAACGCCGTCCAGACTGCTGCCAGCCACCGCCAGGTTGCCATTGATCAGGCCGATGATGTCGCCCTCTCGCACGCGCAGGCCATCGATCTGGACGGCGCGCACAGCCGTGGTGATCTCGGCGGTCTGGATGCGTCGGGCGGCGGCGCTCATGCTTTGGACGTTGGTAGCCAGGTCGGCGCTGTAGTTGAAGCCCATCAGGGCGGCAATCCCTTGGGGCAAGGTCTCGGTTGGAATGACCTCCACCCGTTTGCTGGTCAGGCGTGGAATCTGCTGCGCGCTGAGGATCACGTTGCTGTTGTTGGGCAGGATAATGACCTGCTCGGCTTCAACGGAGTTGACTGCCGCCAGCAGCTCTTCAATGCTGGGGTTCATGGTCTGTCCACCGGGCACGAGAGCGCTGACGCCCAGGCCGCGATAGACCTTCTCGAAGCCGGGACCTGAGACGACGGCGACTGTGGCGATCGGAGTGGTGGGGGCCGAAGCCTTGTCATCTGCGGGGGTGTCCTGGCCCCAACCTTCTGCTCGTGCATGTTCGGCGCGACTCTCTGCCGCGTAAGCCAGGCTCTGCTCCTGAAGGTTCTCGATATTGATGTCCAGGAGACTACCCAGGCTCACGCCGTAGTCCAGGATTTTGCCAGGCCACTGGGTATGGGTATGGACCTTGAGCAGCTTTTCATCGCCGGCCACGACTGTTGAAACGCCGCCCATGTCGATGATTGTCTGGCGAATGCGCTCGACGTCGAGGTTCTCGCCACGCAGCAGGAAGACCACCTCGTAGCCGTATTCTTCCTCCTCGACATTGACGCGCCCGCGTCGAGGAGTGGCCTCGGCGGGCGCTGCCGCTGAGGAGAAGGGACGCGCCTCTCGCCCCTCGCCGCGTAGGGCGTGCCAGATCCCTTCAAGAATCACGCACAGCCCCTGGCCGCCGGCATCGACTACTCCCGCCTGCTTGAGGATGGGTAGCAGCTCGGGCGTGCGGGCGACCGATTGCCGCGCCGCAGTCACCACCTCGTGCATCAGGGTCACCAGGTCGTCGCCGCGCTGCGCACTGGCCAGGGCTGCCTCGGCGCAGTCGCGGACCACCGTCAGGATCGTCCCCTCGACCGGTTTGATGACGGCGCGCGAGGCCAGCCGAGAGGCTTCCATCAAAGCGTTGGCCAGGTCTAGCGAGGTAAAGGTCTGCTTTTTCTCCAGTCCCTGGGCCAGGCCACGGAGCACCTGCGACAGAATCACCCCCGAGTTGCCGCGCGCACCCAACAGGGCGTCATGAGCGATGCGTGCCGCGATCACCCCCGCCGCCTTCTCCTGGCTATCGATGATTCCCCGGATGGCGGCCTGCATGGTGGCGGACATGTTCGAGCCAGTGTCTCCATCCGGGACGGGGAAGACGTTGAGGGCGTTAATGCTCTCGCGTCGCTCCTCCAGCCAGGTGGCCCCCGCAATGATGGCCTTCTTCAGGTCCTGGCCGTCCAGCACACTGATCCGCCGCGGGCGGCTAAACCGCTGCATCTGCTGCTTGCCTTGCGCATCTTGCGCGTGTAGAGCACCTGGTGCCTGTTCCTGCATAGATCGCTTACCTTATGTGGTGGTGGTGGTGGTAATGAGGTCGGTGGTGCCCACACCTTGTCGTTAGTGCTCGCGCCGTGTAGTAGGGCTGTGTTCCAGCCCCTGGATATTGACGTTCACCTGCTGCACGGGTACTCCGAGCATCTTTTCAACCGAGAATTTAACGCTGCTCATGATATTATGGGCGATCTCAGACATGCGCAGCCCGTATTCCAGCACGACGTAGACCTCGATGATCAGGCGTCCGCTGGCGATGCGCACCTGGATGCCCTCGCCGCTGCGTTCGGGGGGAAGAAGGATGGCCTCCCCATTGCGCAGGCGGGGCGCGGCGATGCCGACAACACCGTAGCTTTCGCTGACGGCGCGGGCCGCGATGGTGTGAATCGCGTGAGGAAGGACCTCGATCCTGCCCAGCGGGCGCGTTCCGTGCTGCGGTTGAATCGTAGATGGCTTCGGCATACCCATGTCTTCTCTGTGCTTTCTCTGCTTTGCTGGTTTGCTGGTCTTCTTTCTGGCCTATGCACTTGCCAAAGCGAGGGCGATCTGCTATACTCGCAGAGCGTACTCAACGCTTACTAACGCTTTGCTCTCGACTTACTGGAGTGCAAGGCCCGCGTTCTGTTGCAGTATATCAAAGGCCCCCGTCAGAATCAAGGGCGCCGTCGTCTGCCCTGTAGGGTGGGGCAGGGTCGTGGTCCCCGTGGGGCGCTGTGTTTTTCTATAGTAGGATGCGTAGAGCAGGCGCCTGCCCTGGCAGCGGCAAGCCAGGGAAAGGAAAGGCCAGGCGCTGGGAGTTGTTGAGACCAGTTCAGGTCTACCAGCGGGTTGAGGGATTGTGGCAGGGTCCTGGCACCTGGCTGGATACCTCTTATCCTGATCAAGCGGCCTCCGGGCGGTAGTCCCCTGACGCGGCTCGGCGAAAGCCGTGGCCCCTCTGCCTGTACTGTCGGGTGAGCATGGGCTGGGGCCTGTCGTTCCCTCCTACTTCAAACGGCAACGGCGGAACATAGGCAGACAGGTGTCAGGATGAGCGCCTGGACGGCTTGAACTTGAAAGATGAGAAGAGAAAAGAGGAAGGGAGATTGCTATGGCTGGTCGTTGTGACCTCTGTCAGCGTAAGCCGATGTATGGCAATAAGGTGTCGCACTCGCAGCGTCATACACGGCGGCGCTTCGTGGTGAATGTGCAGCGTCGTCATCTGGAGATCAACGGGGTGCGGCGCACGGTGCATGTCTGTACGCGCTGTCTGCGTACGATGCTCAAGCTCCCCAAAGCATAGCGTTGGCCGGAGGCAGGTAAGAGCGCCGCTCGCACGGCGTTCCCTCCCCGGCCTGCCCGGCTGCCCTCTGCCGCGCGTTCGTCCGTCCTGTTATTGCTGTTCCTTCTCCCTGCTACGTCTTTTCTTTTTTTTGGGGCACGCTGAGGTCACTGGGGGCGAACCGGCTCAGGTCGGCGGCTGAAAGCCGCTGCCAGCCGCTGCTGGGTCACGAAGCGGGTGCGCAGTTGCCCGCAAGCAGCATCGATGTCGTCGCCCCGCTCGGCCCGGACGCTGTTGCTGACGCCGTGCTCGAAGAGGATCTCGCGGAAACGACGGATGGCTTCCGGCCCGGGCGGACGGTAGCCTGCCGCTGTCTTGTTGACTGGAATGCAGTTGACGTGCGCATACTGCTTGAGTGGAGACAACAGCTCGCCAAGCTGATGGGCACAAGCAGGACTATCGTTGACACCGGCCAGCAGGACATACTCGAACGTGATCTGCCTTCGCGTGGCGGCAATGTAGTCCTGACAGGCCGCCAGCACCTCGGCCAGCGGATATTTGCGGTTGACCGGCATCGTTTGCGCGCGCAGCTCGTCGTTGGGCGCATGCAGCGAGATGGCCAGGTTGACCTGCAGCCCCTCTTGACTAAGGCGCCGGATGCCGTGGGGCAGCCCTACGGTGGAGATGGTCATGTGCCGCGCGCCCAGGTTGAAGCCCTCGGCGCTGTTCAGGATGCGCAAGGCGTGGAGCACGTTGTCATAGTTATGCAGTGGCTCGCCCATGCCCATAAAGACCAGATTGGTGATGTGGTCGATAGGCTGGCTGCCGGGCAGGCCGCGAGCACGCCAGGGGGCCGCCCGCAATTCGCGCGCGAAGTGCAGAACCTGGGCCACGATTTCCCCTGCACTCAAGTGCCGCTCAAATCCCATCTGGCCCGTAGCACAGAAGGTGCAGCCAAAAGCACAACCCGCCTGGCTGGAGACGCAGACGGTGGCGCGCGCGCTGCTCCCTCCCAGGGGTGGGTAAAGCATCAGCACCGATTCGATGAGGCGGCCATCGGCCAGCTCCAGCAGGATCTTGCGCGTGCGGTCATCCTTGGAGCGCTGCTCGCTGCGAACGATGACCTGGCCAATGGTGGCTTCGCGCGCCAGACGCTGCCGGAGGCGCAGAGGCAGGTCGCTCATAGCCTCGAAGTCCGTGACCAGGTGCTTGTAGATCCAGTTGTAGACCTGCCTGGCGCGATATGGCGGCTCCCCCAGTTCCTTGAACCAGACTTCAAGCTGCGTGAGGGTCAGCCCGAACAGGTCTTGCTGAGGAGCGCTTGTCTCTGTTGTTTTCCCCCTGATGCTCATGCCTTCATTATAGCATGTTGGTCTGCCCCAGGCCAAGCCGCTAAGCCGCTGCCCCCCTGCTTGCCTTCCAGCCTCTTGCTTCCCAGGCTTCCGGCATCTTGGCTGTGACAGTGAGCCTGGAGCCTCGTTTGATTATATATCAGGAGGTTCAACTTTCTATTTCATTACTTCTCATTCATGATCTTGGGAGGAAGAAGTAAATGTCTCTGTCGTTTAACTGGATCGATCTTGCCTTTCTGGCTACAGCCATTGTGCTGGTCATCAATGGTTTCCATAATGGCCTTATTGCTAGCTTAATTAATCTGGTTGCGCTCCCGCTGGCCTTGGGTGTAGCCCTGCTCTTCGGTCCCACCTTCACCGCTGTGCTCGCTGGCAATGGTGCCGGAGCGGCGCCTCTGCTGGCCTATGCGCTGCTCTTCTTTGCTACTGTCGTTATCGTTCATATCATCACCACTCTCATTCGGGCCTTTGTGCACCGCATTCCAATGCTAGGTATTCTGGACGAGTTGCTCGGGATGGTCTTGGGTTTTGTTGAAGCCTGGCTCCTGTGGCTGGTTCTGTTACTGGCCTTGCATAACGTCCTCAGTGCCGTCCAGAATATACCGGCGGGTGATCTGAGTCAGTTCAGCGCCTGGCAGCGGGCTTACAACGAAGCCATTGCCCAGAGTCTCTTTGTGCATCTCAATCAGTGGCTACTTGGTCATCTATCTTTAAAGTAAAGTAGGGTCTGGGGTGGTTGTGCCGGGCTGTCCGTTTACTGGCTGGGCTGGTCTGGCCTTCCTACCAGGCAGGGCAGGAGGCGCTGCCTCTGGGCTTGCGCTCTGCGGTCAAGGCGCATACAATGTATAGTCAAGGGGTATTCTACGTATTCTAGAGCTGAGTAGATTTTGCTTGAACAAAGGAGGCATTTTACGGCAAGAAACGAGGCTGTGCTGATCAAGCAGAGAACCACGGAGGGGCCGGAGCGGGCCTTTCTCGTCGCGGTGGCCAGTGAGCGGCAGGAAACGCTCTGGAGCGCTGAGGATTCGCTCAACGAGCTGGAGGCCCTGGCCAGAACTGCCGGGGCCGAGGTAGTCGGCAAGATGCTGCAGCACCTGCGTCATCCTGATCCTGCTACCTATCTTGGTAAGGGAAAGGTCCAGGAGCTGGCTGCTCTGGAGCAGGAGCTGGGCTTTGATCTGGTGATTTTCGATGACGAGCTGTCACCCTCTCAGCAGCGCAATCTTGAAAAGGCTCTCAATGCGCGTGTGATCGATCGTACGACACTGATTCTCGATATCTTTGCCCAGCATGCGCGGACGCGCGAGGGGCGCCTCCAGGTTGAGCTGGCGCAGCTGGAATATCGCCTGCCTCGCCTGAGCGGGCGTGGTGTTGAGCTGTCGCAGCAGGCTGGTGGCTCGCTTGGAGCGGTTGGCGTTGGCGGTGCTATTGGAGTCCGCGGCCCTGGTGAGACGCGGCTGGAGATCGATCGTCGCCGCATTCGCAATCGCCTGGCGGAGTTGCGTCGCGAGCTGGAGGAGGTGCGTGAGCAGCGCACGCTCCATCGTCGTCAGCGGGCGGCTTTGACAATGCCGGTGGTGGCAGTGGTGGGCTACACCAATGCTGGTAAGTCGACGCTCTTTAATGCTTTGAGTCAGGCCGATGTTCTGGTCGAAAACAAGCTGTTTGCGACGCTTGATCCGACGACGCGCCGCGTGGTGCTGCCGGGCAACCAGGAGGTCTTGCTGACGGATACGGTGGGTTTCATTCAGCGCCTGCCGACGCGCCTGGTGGCTGCTTTCCGAGCCACGCTAGAGGAGGTGGTGGATGCCGATGTGCTGCTGGAGGTAGTGGATATCAGCCACGAGAATGCCATCGAGCAGAGCGAGACGGTCAACGAGGTCTTGCGCGAGCTGGAGGCCCATGAGAAGCCGCGGGTGACGGCCCTCAATAAGATCGATCTGCTGCCTGATCCCGATCGTGTTGATCCTTCGCTCTATCCCAATGCTGTGGTAGTCTCGGCGCTGCATGGCTGGGGTCTGGAGGCACTGCGTGAGAAGCTGGCCCAGGTGGTGGCTGAGCAGATGGTGCCTTTGCAGGTGCTTGTGCCTTACGCGCGCGGCGACCTGGTGGAACTCTTCCATCGTCGCGGGCGTGTCGAGCTAGAAGAGCATCGCGCCGAGGGGACACTCCTGGTCGGGCGCCTGCCCTTTGCCCTGGCTGGTTACTATGCGCCGTATCGCCTTCAGCAGCGCAGAGGCTTGCTCAGGGTCCCTAGCGTCCGCTCCTAGCCGATGCCCTAATGAGGGGTGAATGGGAAAGCAAGAAGAGACTGTTCCTGGAAAGGTGCCTTCCACTGCCCTAAGCTGGTGAGCTGGGCGGGGGAGATAGGCTTGCGCTTGCTCAGCTCAGGTCTGCTTGCTTTTCAACTCCTGGATGACCCGATACAGCTCATCGGCGATCTCCTTCATGGCTGCGTCGCGGTCCCTGCTTTCCGTGATAGGTTGCCCGGAGCGCGGCAGGGCCTGCAGCTTGCCGAAGGGAGAGTTGGCCAGCTCCACAGTTGGCCGCAACTTGATCGGGATGATGCGCGCCGTGCCGGCCTCGTGGCGCTGCATGGCCCGCTGCATTTCTTCGTTGTAGCATTGGTCGGAGCTCATGTAATCAGGACTGATAAGTAACAGAATGATATCCGCCTGCTCTAGCAGGCGCTGGCTCTCGCTCCGTTCACGTCCCGCGCTTAGCTGCTCGCTGTGGTAGCTTTCGATCAGTTGATTGCGTCTAAAGGAAGCCAGCTGCTTCTCAAGTTCCTCTCTCAGTTTGCGATCCCGCTGGCTGCCTGAGTAGGATATAAAGACTTTGAGGGCTTTAGTGTTCTGCTGGAGCAGCGGCTGATACTGGGGACAGCACTGTCCGAGGCGCTGACGTTGCTCGACTGAGAGAAGCTCCAGCCAGCGGCGGTTTTGCCGGTGTGTGGCCAATTGATGATTGACAAGATCAGGAAGCTGAGCAAGGATGACGCGCGCCTGCAGACCCTGGCCCCCGCGCTCGCTATGGAGGCCCAGCGAGAACTGGATCATACCGCAGACGCAGCCGCTTTCCCGGTCGAGCAGCGGGGCGCCGCTCATGCCGGGATCGACCGGCCCGCGTTGGAAGGTGATCCACTGGTTCCGCTCACCGGCTGGTCCGGCGGCGTCGAAAATGAAAGAGGTGCCTCCAGGCACTGAGCCTGGGTAACCATAGGTGTACAGGCTGCTGTAGGGCTGAGCCTCACCGCAGAGTAAGACACAAGGATGATCCTCAAGAGGGACCGTTAACAGCGCCAGATCCCGATCCGGGGACGAGTCATCAGCAGGCACTGTAGTGATGGCCGCCTCGTAATATCTCTCCTGCCAGTAGATCTGGAGGCTGGAAGTTGCCTTGTGAGCAGATGGGATGACGTGGGCGCAGGTCAGAATCAGGCCCGGCCCCACAAAGAAGCCTGTACCCCTGGGATTATGGGCGGCGTCGATGCGAACAGTGGCCCGCTGGAGGAGCGCCGCTAAGTCGTCGATCATGTCCATTTGTTCCTCTTAGCGCAGATTATAGCGAATGGCAGGAGAGCTGCTTCTATTCTAAAGCAGAATCCTGCTCTTCGTAAAGGTCGCTTTTGTTGCTGTCGGACGGAAGCGAACGTGCTCCCTGGGGAGGCCAGGCCGCAGGATTGCTGGCTCTCAGCAGAAGAGACATGGACGCCCATGAGGAAAGCGTGCTAGACTAGGACTCAAAGCACCAGGATAAGAAGAGAAGAAGCAAGAAGGAGGCGCAAAGCGTGTATCCCTGGTCGCACGACTTCAAAGGGCGCTTTGACGAAGTGACCTTTGAGAGCCAGGTGCTCAAGAGCAATCCTCTAGGTGACCCCTATCAGCGCCCGCTCTGGATCTATCTGCCGCCCGGCTACGACGAGCAGCCAGAGCGGCGCTATCCCAGCATCTATTTGATTCAGGGGCTGACGGGCCAGCTTGACATGTGGCGCAATCGCTCGGCCTTCCGGCGCAACTTCCCGGAGCTGGCCGACGAGCTGTTTGCCAAAGGGGAAGCTCCGCCGTGCATCCTCGTCTGGGTCGACTGCTGGACCTCTCTGGGAGGAAGCCAGTTCCTGGATTCACCCGCTGTCGGACACTACCACACCTATCTCTGCGATGAAATCGTCCCTTGGGTCGATGCCCACTATCGGACGCTGGCAGCGCGCGAACATCGGGGAATCGCCGGCAAGTCCAGCGGTGGCTACGGCGCGATGGTCACTCCCATGCTACGACCAGATCTGTGGGGGGGCCTGGCAACCCACGCTGGTGACGCCCTCTTTGAGGTCTGTTATCAGCGCGACTTTGCCAGGGTGGCGCGGGCCTTGCGCGATCACTATGGCGGCTCATACGAACGCTTCTGGCAGGACTTCCGCAGCCGTCCGGCCTTCTCCAAAGAGGGCGATGCCGATCTGCTCAATATCTGGTGTATGGCTGCCTGCTACTCGGCGGATATGGATGGTACGGTGCATCTGCCTTTCGATATCGCCACCGGTCAGCTGGTTCCCGATGTCTGGGAGCGCTGGCTGGCCTGGGACCCGGTACGGATGGTGCCTTTGCACGCCGAGGCGCTGCGCTCGCTGCGGGCGGTCTATATCGATGCGGGCAAGCGCGATGAGTACTATCTCGACCTGGGAGCCGAGGCGTTCCGCCGGGCCCTGGCCGAGATTGGCGTCACCGATGTCTTCTTTGAGCTGTTCGATGGACGTCATGGCGGAATCGAGTATCGCTATCCGCTGAGCCTGAAATATCTGGCCGAACGGCTTTCCCCATAGCCAGCGCCAGCGAAGGGAGCAACTCCCTTCGCCACGGCTGCCAGCCCCGCAGCAGGACCGGACGAAATCCCAGGTTGGCGCTGGACCCGCGAGCGTACGCTCGCTTGCGCAGCCGGCTGGCCGATAGACAAGGCGGCTGGCCAGACCAGGTTTAGACGCCAAGCGGCTCGCGCAGGTGTCGCCGGGCGGCGCTTAAGGCGGAGCGATAGCGCTTAAGCTCAGCCTGACTCTGGGGAGACGGTACCTGCTCGGGGTCCAAACCCGCCTTGCGCAGCGCCGCGATCACTGGCCGGAGTTCAAGACTGTGCTCGCGGATGCACCAGAGCACCGCTTTCCGTTCACCGGCTGATAGACTTTGAATGGCCTGAATGTAAAGGGCAAGACGCTCTTCAGGAAAATCTTGTAGCTCACACTCATAGGCTGGATCACGATCTCCCTCATTGGTAGCTGCACACTGCTCGCTGAGGGCAAGAACCTCCGGCTGCTCGGCCTCTAGCGGAAGAAGCAGCGGACGGCGACGGAGGCGCCGACAGGCATCACGTGCGCGATTTCGCACGATGACACGGATCAGTAAAGCAGGTCTGCACAGTGGCCCTTTTCGACTGACTTTCCAGAGAGCGATACGCACCTCCTGGCATTCGTCCTGATAGAGTGCTTCCAGATCTTCCCTCTTGCTATGACCGATACGCGAGAAGTCGTGACGTACCTGGGCCACAACCTGAGCGTCACAGGCACGTAGTAGGGCGTTATCCTCAGAGTCGCTGTCGTCAGCAGAAACTCCAAACGAAATTGCTGGGTTCACAGTACCCCTCCTTCAGGAACAAACAAAGAAGCAAGCCTACAAAATGCAAGCTCTCTCTAGATGTGGAGCCGGCCAGTCTAACTATGTCCCACGCGGGTCAGATTCTGTTGCTCGGTTCGCTCTGTCTCTCAAGAGAGATGACCAGCAAGCAATGAGTTCGACAGGAGAAGGAGCAGCCCTGCTCAGGTTGACCTGTGGCGAGATAGCCAGAGCGGAGGAGCTGAGCCTGTTGTTCGCCAGTTCCACAGCCTGACCTGAGAGGATAGTGAACACCATAACGTTCTATAAAGAACAGTATACAGTGTTCAGCCATGTTTTTCAAGAGGATAGGGAGGGAAATTTGATGAACGATTGTTCAGTAATGTACAATTGAGCAAGATGAGAACGCTGTTCCCCTTTACAGGCGTGCACTTCTGTTCTATACTACCCAGTGGAACAGTCAACGTAACCCGCCGTGGTGGGTAGAGCAGAGAGGAGGCAGCAATGGCAGAAAAGAGGCACGCTCCGGTGAGCGCTATTGGGACTCGTATGCGTCACCTGCGCCAGCAGATGGGGAAGAGCCTGAGCGAGGTGGCTCGCACGGTGGGCTATTCGAAGAGCTATCTTTCTGCGGTTGAGAACAATGTGACCTTGCCTTCGCTCCAGCTCGTGCAGGAATACGAGCGTGCGCTCCAGCTCCGTCACGGTGAGCTGGTTGAGGTGCTGGTGGAAGGGCAGCTAGAGCAGCTCCCACGTGGGCGCCGGCGTGCTCCCGCCTCTCTGGTTCTCCCTGCGTCTCCGGTGGTTTCTCCTTCCTCGACTGCGCTTGCGCGCTGTGACCTTGAAGAAGCCCCCCACGTCTCGCGTCTCTATGGCCGTGGCGAGGAGCAAGAGCTGCTCTGGCGTTGGGTAGTGCAAGATGGCTGCCGTCTGATTGCTATTGTAGGCATCGGAGGAGTGGGCAAGACTGCCCTGGCGGCGACTCTGGTGCAGCGTTTGCGCAGCTCCGCCGCTTTTCAAGGTCTCCTCTGGCTCTCGCTTCACACTCCTTTGTCGCGTGGGCGCCTGCTCGATCGCTGTTTGCGCTTTCTCAATGGGGTGGAGGGGCAGCAGCCAGCCTCGGCCTCCCTTCCTGAGAGTGAGGAGGATCGTCTAAAGCTGCTGATCCAGCGACTGGAGCAAGGGCGATTTCTGTTGGTTCTTGATGACTTCGATTCGTTGCTGCAAAGTGGTGCTCTGGCGGGCCAGTATAAGGAGGATTATAAGGACTACGAGGAGCTGCTCTATCTGCTGGGGAGCCGTGCTCTGCAAAGCTGCGTGATCCTGACCAGCCGCGAAAAGCCTGATGGCATCCCTCTGCAGGAAGGAAAGCATGCGCCGGTGCGCACTATGACCCTGGCGGGAGTCTCGCCCGAGGCGGGGCGTCTCTTGCTCGCTGGTGAGGGGCTGGAGGGCGATGATGAGCACTGGGCCGAGTTCATCCGCCGCTATGCTGGCAATCCTCTGGCCCTGAAACTGGTCTCGCCGACCATCCGCGAGGTCTTTGATCGCCAGATCGCTCGCTTCCTCGATCAGGAGGTGCTTGTTCTTCAGGGCATCAGGGACCTGCTTGATAAGCAGTTTGAGCGCTTGACTCCTGATGAGCGGGATGTCCTCTACTGGTTGGCGATTGGGCGCGAGGTGGTGACGCTCTCTGAGTTGCTGGAGGATCGTCTGACGCGCACTCCCAAGGGGGCGCTGCTCGAAGTATTGAAGTCGCTGCGCCATCGCTCGCTGGTCGAGGTGCGTGGTGCCGCAGGGTATACCTTGCAGCCGGTGATCTGTGAGTATGTGACGGAGCGTCTGGTGCAGCAGGTGGCCGCCGAAATTCTCCAAGAGCGGCCGCTCTCTCTCTTGCAAAGTCATGCCCTGCTCAAGGCGCAGGCGCGGGACTATATTCGCGAAGACCAGATCCGTTCGATTCTTGAGCCGCTGGCTCATATCTTGCGCTCGGCCAGAGGGGGGAACGGCTGTGAGCAGCTGCTGCGCTCTTTGCTGGCCCGGCTCGAACGTGGCAGGCCAGGCTATGCGGCTGGCAATATCCTCAATCTGCTCCTCCACTTGCAGTCTGATCTTCGTGGCTGGGACTTCTCGGGTCTGGCGGTCTGGCAGGCGAATTTGCGGGGCAAAGCCTTACCCGGTGTCAATTTCGCCTGGGCCGACCTGACCGGCTCGGCCTTCACCGAGTTCTTCGGCAGCATTCTTGCGGTGGCTCTCAACCAGGATGGCTCACTCCTAGCGCTTGGGACAACGACCTGTGAGGTCCGTATCTTCCGTGTTCGTGATTATGCGCCGCTGGTAACCTGCCAGGGCCATGCCGACTGGGTGCGCTCGGTTCTCTTTAGCCCTGATGGTCGCATGGTGATCAGCGGTAGCGAGGATGGGACGATTCGTCTCTGGGATGTAGAAACCGGCCAGTGCCTGCAGACTCTGCGAGGTCATCGCGAACGCATCTATTCGCTCGCTATCAGCGCTGATGGTAGCCTGCTTGCCAGTGGAAGCGGTGATCAGACCGTGCGTCTCTGGCGTCTTGATATGGCCTCCGGTCTCGCTGAGTGCTTCTGTGAACTCGCTGACCAGGAGCAAGGCGGCAGAGTCTATGCTGTGGCCCTCACCCCCGATAGCAAGACGCTGGTCAGCGGCGGAGAAGATGCCATCTTGCGCCTCTGGGATGTCGAGAGCGGCGTCTGCCGGACCCGCCTCCCGGGTCCCAACGGTGGCATCTGGTCGCTGGCTCTTAGTCGCGATGGCCGCCTGCTCGCCTGCGGTTGCAAGGAGCGAATCATGCTCTGGGACCTGACCTCGTTGACGCTGCAGGCTTCTTGGGATGCTCACCGTGAGGAGGTCTATGCCCTCTCTTTCAGCGGCGATAGTCGCTTCCTGGTGAGCGCTGGAGGCGATCGTCTCTTGCGCCTCTGGAACATAGGCGATCACTCTTGCGTCAAGACGCTGGAAGGGCACAGTCGGCGTGTCTATGCCCTGGCTGTGAGCGCTGACGATCGCTTGCTGGTCAGCGGGAGCGATGATCAGACGGTCCGCTTCTGGGATCTTGAGCGCGGGCGCTGCATCCGCATGTTGCAGGGCTATAGCAATCAGGTGAGAGCGGTCGCAACAAGCCCCGATGGTCAGCTATTTGCCAGCAGCGGCAATGATGGCCAGGTGCGACTCTGGGATCTGGGGGAGCTGCGTTGCTTGCGCGCGATGGAGGGCCACACGGCCAGTGTCTGGACGGTGACCTTCGATGGGCAGGGGCGCCTCCTCGCCAGTAGCAGTGAGGATGGCACGGTGCGTCTCTGGCAGGTGGAGACGGGCCAGTCCTTCCGCATCCTTAAGGGGCATGCGGCGCGCGTCTACATGGTGGCTTTCTCTCCCGACGGCTCGCTCCTGGCCAGTGGAGGGGCCGATCGCACCTTGCGTATTTGGGAGGTCGCCACCGGTCAATGCTTGCATATCCTGCGCGAGCATCGCGGGCGTGTCTACGCTGTCGCCTATAGCTCCGATGGCCGGCTCCTGGTCACTGGCGCTGAGGATCAGACCATCTGCCTCTGGGATACCCGCGATTATCGCTGCTTGCAAAAGCTTGTCGGCCATGACGGGGCCATCTATACGCTGGCCATTAGCCCTGACGGGCGCCGGCTGGCTACTGCCGGAGCCGATCAAAAAGTGCGTCTCTGGGATCTGACCCACCTGGGGCGGAGCCTGCCGCTGGCCGTTTTAGAGGGACATCGGCAGCGTATCTGGACGCTGTCCATCAGTCCTGACAGCCGCCTGTTGGCCAGCGGGGGGGATGATCAGCTCATTTGCCTGTGGGATCTCGAGACCGGTGAACTGCTGAGAATCGTCAATCGCTTCGATTATCGCATTCGTGAGATCGCTTTCAGTCGTGGCGAGCAGCCTGTGCTGCTGGTGAGTGGCAGCCCCACCGGGACGATCGAGGTCTGGGATGTGGAGCGTCCTCAGTGCCTCCGGGTGCTGCGCAGTGACCGGCCTTATGAAGGCATGAATATCTATGCTGCCACGGGCCTCTCGCTCTCTCAGCGCTCTATTCTGCGCTCCCTGGGCGCGGTCGAGACCCCGGTTGACAGGCCGATGCTGACGGAGCAGAGCGGCAGCGGCTAACGAGCGGCAGGCCGCCGGCAGCTCCACTTGCGCTGGCGGTTATGCCGGCTGATAAACGGTCGGCCCTTGCTGCCCGAAGTATTTCCCGCGATATTCGCGCAGGCAGGGACTGCTCAGCTGGTGGATGAAGAGCTGGCAGATGAAGAGGCCAGGATAGAGGACGACTGGAATACTGTTGAGGTTGGTGATTTCGAGCGTCAGCACATGGTCGCTGCCTGGATCAATATGGCCATCACCATTGTGCACCTGCAGCCCAGCCCGCGCAATGTCCCCTTTGGTCTCGATAAAGCCCTGATAACCGTTAGGAATGCGCACGCGCTCTAGCGTGCAGCCTAGAATGAATTCGCCCGGGCGCAGTTCGTAGCCCTGTCGGGGATCGATGGCAATCTCTTCGCTGGCAGGCGGTGCCTTGCCCAGCTCAAGGCGGCTGCCACGGTACTTGACCAGGCGCGCGCCCAGGCGTAGATCAATGCTGGTTGGCCCCAGCTGTCCTTCCTCCCACGGCTCGATGACCAGCAGGCCGGCGGCTAGTAAGGTTTTGAGATCTCTATCGCTCAGGATCATGGTCCTCTTCCCGCGCTCTGGCGTGGGTCGGCAGGGGTGCCAGGGGACCCAGGAGCTGCTCCGCGGCCATAATATGACTGCAGATCCCGCGCTCGCGGTAGAAGTCGCAGGTGCAGTGCCAGCCTCCCTCGCCATAGCTGACCAGGCGCACGCCGTGTGTCGAGCGCATCTGCAGCTTGATCTCCAGCAAGGTGAAGCGCTCCGGCTGCTGGGCGTAGTGTCCGGCCTTCATTTGCTTGCGCTGTAGCTGCTCATCATGCATAAGAAACGGCTCCTGTCATAGCTGGCAGAGGTGGCCTGTTCTCCTGCCCCAGTCCGATAACCCCGGCAGACTGGCCGAGCAACATGGACATCTCTCTCTTTATGATACCTGAACCATAGTTTGTTCGACAAGTGCTCTCTCACTGTTATGCAGGTGCACGAAGCCATTCTTCGATCTCATTCTCCAGGCCGATGCCCAGCAAGTGGCAGAGGGCCAGCGCTTCCTGGGCCTCAGAGAGGGCGGCCTGCTGCTGGCCCTCAAGCCAGAGCAGCCGGGCCGAACGAAACTGATTGTGAACGATCCAGAAGCGGTCGTTCAGCTCGCGGGCCAGCTGCATTGAGGCGGCATAGTAGGCATGGGCTTGCGGCAGATCACCGCGATGAAAGGCCAGCAAACCGAGCTGATGGAGCGTGGCCTCTTCGCCTACGCGGTCGTTCATCTGCCGGCGCAGGGTCAGACTGCGCAGATAGAGGGCCTGGGCGTCATCCAGTTTGGCTGGTTCCTGACTGAGCAGGGCCAGCTCGTGCTGAAGGCGCCCCTGCTCGTGCAGCGTACGTGCCAGTCCTTCCTGATCGCCCAATTGCTCACGCAGACGTCGGGCCTCAGCGAGCACTTGCAGGGCAGGCTCGAACTGGCGCCGGCGGTAAGCCAGGCGCCCTAGCTCGTGCAGGGCGGCGGCCTCCTGCCAGCGATCTCCTCTGGCCGTTGCCTCTGCCCGTACCGCCTCAAAGTGCTCTTCGGCCTCCTCATAGCGCATCAGCCGATAGCAGATGCGACCAAGCTCCAGCTCGGCGGCGCTGATCAGCGCTTCATGTGCGGACTGCCGCGCCAGTTGCAGGCTGGCTACGACATCCTGATAGGCAAGCTGATATTCCGCCAGGCGGTAATGACAGATGCCACGCTGGAGCAGAAAGGTCGCTTCCGACTGCGTCCGCTTGAGCTGGCGGGCCGCCTCCAGAGCCGCCTCCAGAACCTGCAGAGCCTGCTTGAGCTGATGACGCTTCAGCAGCGGCGCCTCTCTCTTCCCCGCCAGCTCGTCGGCCAGTCTCAATACATCTGACCACAGACCCAGGCTCCGCGCCCCCTCAAGGGCCAGAGCGATGTTGTTCCAGTCCAGCGCCGGCTCTGGTCCCGCTTTTGATCGGTATTCTTCTATATAGAAGAGAAGATGGCGGCGCAGGTATTCAGCGCGTTTTTCCTGAGAAAGCGCCTGCCAGCGATGAAGGCGCAGGTAGTCGCTGATCAGCGGATGCATGCGGCACTGGAGGCCGCTGGGGCTTTCTGCTCGCTCCAGGATGGTGGCGCGCTGGATCGCCTCCAGGGCTTCATTTTGCTGCTGCCAGAGGTGCTCGCCTGGTTGGGGGAGCCTGCCGGCCTGAACGAAGCGCCAGGCGGATTCGGGGCAGGACTCGGCAAAGACCGGCCAGCATTCGAGCAACTGGCCGGCCAGGGGTGACTCTTTGGTCACCCAGGCGATAGTCAGGTGCAGGAGCTGCTCCATTTGCTTGAGAGGTTTCCCGGAGAGCTGGCGAAGCTGAGTGACCAGCTCCGGCCAGGGAATGCCCAGCTGGAGGGCCGAAGTAGCCAGCGTCATGAGCTTGGGATGGTAGTAGCAGAGGCGCGGTAACTCCTGCAAGTGGCGACCCAGCTGTGCGCGAGCGATCTCCTTGCCGCCCAGGCGTTCTTCAACGAACTCGTAAGCGGCCTGAGCCGGGAGCTGGCCCACGGTGAGCCAGTTCGTCTGCAACAGCTGATCGAATTCAGAGCGGCGGTGGCGCATAAGCAGGAGGGCCCGGCCTCCCAGGGAGGTATCCCAGGCGCTCAGCAGATCGCAGAGAGCCTCGACCTCTGACGCGGTCGCCTCCTCCAGATCATCGAGGATGAGCAGGAGCGGGCCGCGTCCCATCTCGTAGAGAGCCAGAGCGCGCTGGCGGCTGCCAGGAGCTTCTTCCAGGCCCCAATCCAGGTGTGCCAGGAGGCTGGCCAGATCGAAAGGGCGCATCCGGCGCAGCGAGGCGTAAGCGATACCGCGTGTGAAGCGCCAGCTATAGCGATGGGCCAGCTCAATGGCCAGCGTTGACTTGCCGCTGCCGGCCAGGCCGATCAGGCCGATGAAAGGAGAGGGGCCGCTGCTCAGCAGCTCGGCCAGGCGTTGCAGTTCGAGGACGCGATCGCAGAAGCTGCGCGCCCGAGCGGCAGGCAGATTGTGGGGTGGCTCACAAGGAAAATACTCAGGATCGCCTGCCTGTGGCAGTCCTGGGCGCAGTGGCTCCTCGGAGTCTGGTCCGAGAAGCGTCACCACCTGGTCCTGGGCCGCAAGCTGGCGCGGCTCTCGCTGCAACGTGCGCCGAATGAACTCCAGGGCCTCTTTTGGGCTAATGCCCCGGGCCAGAGCCGCATAGAGCGAACTGGCCAGCAGAGTGGCCGTCTCGCTATGCAGTTGGCGCGTTGTGGCCAGCACCGCTGGTACACCCTGCCTGACCAGCTCGTCGCCCAGGCGCTCACTGCGGCAACTATTCAGCACCACCAGCCTCACGTGCGTATCCTGGAAGAGAGCTGCCAGCTCAGCGGCGGGTACCCAATCGCTGCTCCCATCTTCCTGCTCAAGCTGCAGCTCGTCGCCGCGGCTATGGCCGATGATGTGCACGATATCGAAAGGACGAGCATGCAAGGTGGCCTGCAAGAAACGCCAGGTTGGTGGATGCAGACGAATGAGCGCTGCTGGCACTCGTGACCATAGCAACTGGCGATAGATCTCCTGGATCTCCAGCTCAGCATTGATTCGCTCTGGCTCATCGATGGGTGAGCTAACTACCAACAAGATACGCAGACGCTCACCCGCTCGCTCCCAGGCTTCAATAGGGCTGCTGGCCGGTCGATAGCTGCCTGTCTCTGTCTGATGGGCCGTCTCCATACCCCTCTCCCTCTGCGGCAGAGCGAAAGCTCTGGACTCCTCGCCGCCTGTCTACTCCTGCTTCTCTTCCTGCTCCTCCCCTCTCTTTAGCATACCCTGCTCGCTCAGTTTTTGCAGCAAGGAGGTGACCAGCTCCTCTGTCAACTGGTCACGGTTGGTAGTAGTCAGTTCCAGAAGGTGGGTACCGGGTCGTTGCTTCAGCTCATCGGCCCCAGGATAAGGACGCAGAACAATGGTACCGACGAGCATGCGAGGACTGGCAAGGACGGCGCTGACGGCTTCGCGGAAGGCCGGAGAGAGCAGCTCCATAGGCCCGATCTCATCGAGAATGACCACGGGGCGTGTCTGGAGGGCCTCCTGGATGGCGGCCAGACCCAGCGACTCCAGGGCTGTCAGATCGACACCGTAGCGGCCCACACGTAGCGGCCCGCTATAGCTGGTGCTGGCGAGCAGGCCGCGCTGTCCGTCGAGTGTGACGATTTCAAAACCGGTGCGCTGGCCATTGACGCGCACCTCCTCGGTATAGAAGCCACCGCAATGCTCGGGGCCGAGCGCCGCGACCACCTTCTTGATCGCTGTTGTCTTGCCACTGCCCGGCTCTCCCGTGAGCAGATAAGCCTCTCCCATCTCGTTACTCCTCTCCTCCCTCCCGACCAGACTAGCGCTCCGGTAATCTCAAAAGCGGCAGACGGGCCAGACTCAGGCGCCCATTCAGTACCGGATGCTGGCGACCTCCCGTAAAGGTGACGACGGCCAGCGCTACACGCTCGTAGAGGGTGCTCAAGCTGATCGTCCTCTCCCGTGACTCGCCAGCGCCGGTGGCCGCAGTCTCAGCCCCACTCAGGACCTGCAGCAGAAAATAAGAGAAGACGCCCTGGTGCAGTCGCTCATCTTCTCTGGCGACCTCATCGTCGTCACAAGCCGCCAGAATAATCCGCCCTTCACCGAGCGGCAGGTCGCTCAGCCGGGGCGGCACCAGCGCTGGCGAGCCTGGACCGCGCAGCCGGGCACGCTGGCTGCGCAGGATTGGCCCCTCAAAGGTCCGTCCCCCGGCCCGCCCGCTAAAACAGGTATCGAGGATAACCACCACGAGCCGCGCCGGCAGGCGCTGCAGCAGGCGGATTAAGTCGTACTCCAGGTCCAGACCAGTCGCAAAGATCGCGTCATACTCGGTGTCGTGAGCAATCAGGTAGCGCGAAAAGCTGCCAGGAAGGTTGCCGGTCTCGGGCGAGCCATGACCGGCGAAATAGAGCAGGACCACATCATCGCGGCTCGCCTGCCGCGGTAAATGCTCGCCGATGACGGTGACAATAGCCTTGCGCGTTGCTTGCTCATCGATCAGGAGCTGCAGACTGAGATCCTCCGCCGCCAGACTGCTGGCCAGCTGGCCATAGAAGCGCTCTGCATCGCTGGCTGCATACTGCAGAGCGCTGATGCGCGCGTCCTGATAGCGGTTGATGCCAACGAGAACGGCATGGAATTTCATGAGGCTGGCGCTCGCTGCTCCGGTCGCTGTCTGTCCTTATTACGGCCAGGGTCAGATACTACATCTTATAAAGAAATTATATAGATTTATACATTTTTCCGTAAATATAGAAAGAGCAGAATGGATTACTGGAAGGCTGGCTAGTAGTGATTTCTAGCGTAGAAGTGATATATTAGCTCTGGTGGGACTTGATAGTTTGGATGTCAAGGAAACGTGTAAGAGAATTAAGAAAATCAAGTATGGAGGAGGGCCTCATACGTGTGGATGTGGGCCTGGGGCCAGTCCAGTACATCGGCCAGCTCTGCCTGGAAGGCGGCCAGGTCGCGCTGACGTGTGGCCTCGTCGGGCATCTCAGTATCTTTCCAGACCAGCAGAATGCGCAGCATCTGGAAAGTCTGCTCATGCTCATCTTTCAGGACATAGCGCGCCACCGTCCCTGGGAACAGGTGGCGGTCTTCCTGCTGAATGGTATGCAGCTTTTCGAGCAGGCGGGCCTGGCAGCCGGGGAGCACCGCGACAGCGATATCGGTCACCAGCAAGGTACCGCGGCTACGGTAGACGCGCCAGGAGGGGGAGCGGGTTCGGGCGCGTCCAGAGGGCTGGGGTCTGAAGCGCCGCACCTCTTCGACAGGTAAAATAAGCATATGGCCGATGCGCCTGGCCGGGAGGCGGCCCGCCATCACGTACTGGTAGACGCGCTTATCGGAGACCCCCAGCATCTCGGCGGCCTCTTTGACGGAAACGTAGCCCGGCAGGCCGGGTATGGTGACTCCATCTGACATGCACCTAGTATAGTAATAGCTATACTTGATTGTAAAACTACCTATTGAGATATTCATAGCATTACTTACTAAATATCTATACTTTTTGAAAAATATAGAATACGGTGCTAATGGGAGGAGAGGCAGAGCGGGGGTCTCTGTGGAGTCAGATTAGGGGAAGGAGTGGGGAGAGATATCAACGGCCTGGAACTTCTGATATAATGGGTACCCACTCTGGAGCATCGAATCGTTCGGTAGACTGATAAGAGATCTATCATGGAAATGTGGGATGCCTGGCTGGCTGGGCATCCAGGAGGCAGCACATGGTGGAGCAGCAGGATCAGGCCTTAGTGAGACAGGTGATGGAGGCCATTGAAAAGGAGCGCGTGCGCTTCGTCAACCTGGAGTTCACCGACGTAGTTGGCATGGCGAAATGCGTCACGATTCCAGTGGAGCAGTTCCCCGATTGCCTGGCGCGAGGCAAATGGTTTGACGGCTCCTCAATAGAGGCCTTCGCGCGCGTTGCTGAGAGTGATATGTATCTCTTCCCCGATCTACGTACTTTTACCGTCCTCCCAGTACATGTACGGCCCCAGGCTCTCAATCGCGAGATTGCCGACCAGGTGAATGCCGGTGACATCGTAGCCCGGGTCATTTGCAATGTGATGACGCCCGATGGGGAACCATTCGAGGGCGATCCGCGCGCAACGCTCTTGCGTTCACTGGAGCTGGCCGAGTCGATGGGCTATCGTTTTCAGGTAGCGCCTGAGCTAGAGTTTTTCCTCTTGCGTTTCGAGGATGGGGGTCCGACCCCGCTGCCCCATGATCGGGGGGGCTATTTTGACCTCTCGACCGATCTGGCCGCGACAGTAAGGCG
The DNA here is from genome assembly GCF_001748285.1 of Thermogemmatispora onikobensis. Classification (NCBI taxonomy): domain Bacteria; kingdom Bacillati; phylum Chloroflexota; class Ktedonobacteria; order Thermogemmatisporales; family Thermogemmatisporaceae; genus Thermogemmatispora; species Thermogemmatispora onikobensis. The sequence goes on from NZ_BDGT01000024.1 coordinate 71,973, forward strand.
CCAGATGGTGCAGGCCCTCCAGCAGATGGGTATTGTTATCGAGGCCAGCCATCATGAGGTGGCGGCGGGCCAGCACGAGCTGGATTTCCAGGCTGGAGATGCTCTCTACATTGCTGATAGCCTGATGACTGCCAAGTATGTGCTCAAGGCAATTGCCGCCCAGCATGGTCTCTATGCCACCTTCCTGCCCAAACCGTTCTATAATGTGAGCGGCTCGGGCCTGCACACCCATCAGCAACTGATTGATATCCGAACTGGGAAAAATGCCTTCTTTGATGAACAGGGCGAGTACGGCCTGTCTGACGTTGGCTGTCATTTTCTGGCTGGCCAGCTTGCTCATGCCCGTGGCATGTGTGCGATCGTGGCGCCGCTTGTCAACTCCTACAAACGGCTGGTTCCGGGTTACGAGGCTCCTGTCTATGTCAACTGGGGACGTGTCAATCGCGAAGCCTTGATCCGCGTTCCCCGCCCTGGCAAGGACCCCCAGCACTCGGCGCGGATCGAGCTACGCAGCTGTGACCCCAGCTGTAACCCCTATCTGGCCCTGGCGGTCATGCTCCGTGCTGGGCTGGATGGCATTCAGCACCGCTTGCCCCTGCCACCAGCGATGGATGAAAGCCTCTTCTTGCGCGATGAGGAGGAGCCGGTGAGCCGGCTGTCGCGCCTGCCGGCTACCCTGGGCGAAGCTCTCGACGACCTGCGTCAGGACGCCCTGATCCGCGATACACTGGGTGACCTGATCTACGAGGGTTTTCTCGAGGCTAAGTCAATCGAGTGGAACGAGTATCGCAAGCATGTCCATCCCTGGGAGCTTGAGCGCTATTTGCCCATCTTCTAGAATGATGAGAAGCTGGGCGCCAGAGTCGAGGGGAAGTCAGCAGCCGTGGATGAGGGTGAGGCGGGGAGAGCAGAGGGGTCAGACCCCGCCTGGCAGGGTAGCAAGGCGGCCCGGAGCCGGGCCGCTCCGGGCCGCTTATTCGCCAGCATAGCCGGGTCTGTCTATTTCCCTACGAAAGCCACCAGGCGGCAGAAAGCGGCCTCGCCTCCGTTAAACTTCCAGGGGAAGCAGCCGATCCAGACGCGCTGATCCAGCACCTCATCGATCATGCCGCCGGCGTTCTCAACATGGAAAACTCCGTGGGGGAAGAGATCGTAGTGCATGAGCTGCAGGTCCTCCTCGGGCCAGATCTCTTCCAAGGGGCGCCCCAATTTCTCGGCGCATTTGGCCGCCAGATCCGGGCGGATCTTACGAATGACGGTGTTCATCGGATGATCCATTGAGCCGGCATCGATGGCAAACCAGGCAATCTTTCGATCGAGGACCCACTGTACGAACTCCCGCGTTGGGCCAGGATGTTTGATAAAATAGCGCGTCTCGTCCGGCTGCGTCTCGCCGTACCAGTTGCTGGGATAATACTTGTGGTAGCCGGTATGCACTACCACAATATCGCCAGGCTCAATGCGCAGGCCGGTCTTGCGCTCCCACTCCTCGAAGTGGGCCGACGTGTAGATATCGTAGTCGCCGATGCCCATCGCCTCCAGGTCGACCACCACGCCGGGGCCGACCAGCTTCTCCAGCGGGATGCTGCCGATATCCTGGCCGTTGGTAATAAAATGCAGGGGCGCATCAAGATGGGTTCCCACGTGCAGCGTCGATGAAATATGCTGGCCTCCCACTTTATCGAAAGCCACGCGCTTGATCCATTTGACCGTTGGCCCCTCGTAGGTCGCAAAACCCGGCGTGTGAATGTCCCAGTTCTGAGAAAGGTCAAGCACGCGCACATTGCTCAGATCAATCGGACTAAAAGGCATCCACTTTCCTCCAGCAAGAGATAGATTTGAAGCCCTCGTATGCTCTATCAGCAGCAGCGGGAACCGAAGCCAGACGTGCGCGGTGGGCGCTGGTGAGCGGTCACTCGTCGCCGCTGCGGATAGCATCAAGAATCATCTGATCGATGAGCTGCTCGATTGGTGAGCGATCATCGGTAAAAAAGACATGGCGCCCCTGCTCCTCGCGTATGTTGCCGAAGGCGAGGCTGGCCTGGGCGACGTTGGCCAGCAGCGGATTCGTCAGCGTGGCCGTGTTGAGGGCGAAGTCGCTGAGCGAAGTCGCAGCGTTCGTGCCCACGATGATGCTATTCGTGAAGCGCGCTGTATCTATAATATAGACATTCGGAAAGACTGCGTGCATGGTCTGGGCGAGTGTTTCCACAAGGCGGAAGTCATGGCGTGTCCGACCGGCGTTGATCACGGCCACCCCGGTCGGCGTCAGATGAGCGCGTACCTCGCTGAAGAACTCTTCGGTCGCGAGCTGGAAGGGAACGTACGGCTGCTGGTAGGCATCGATGCCGATCAAGTCATATTTCTGCGTTGTTGTGCGCAAAAAGTAGCGCCCATCCTGGACGATCACATGCAAGTTCGGCTCGTTCATCGCGAAATAGCGGCGGCCCAGCTCGACGATGGTAGGATCGATCTCGACGCCATCGATAGATATGGGACCATAGGCCGCGGTGATTTCGCGGGGGATAGTTCCGGCGCCCAGGCCAATGATGGCGACGCGCTGAACCATCGCCGGGGTAAAGGGCGGCCTGTTAAAGTAAGGGGCAATCATAAAGTAGTCCCAGGGGCCGCCCGTCAAGACCGAGTTGGGGTCATAGACCGAGTGCACAGCCTCCCCTTCATTGAGAATCAGCTGCATCTCGCTACCAACACGCACCACCTGAATATAGTTATATTCGGATTCGCGCTCGGCGATGAGCACTCCGCCGCCATTGGTTCCCGAGGCCGGCTTGATGGGGCCGCCCAGAGCCAGAAACTCCAGCCCCAAAGGGATCAACAGCAGGAGGGAGAGCAGGCTCTTCTTGTTGAAACGGGGGGGCTGTTGGCCTTCCTGCGGGCGCCAGCCGCCGCCGCCCGGTCCAGTAGTGCTGACCAACAGGCCGAGGATCGAGACCAGCAGCAGCGTAATAGCGGTCACGAGGAACGTGAAGCGTGTGCCGTAGTTGGGAATCAGCCAGAGCACGGGGAGGAAGGTGCCCACAATGCTACCGGCGGTCGAAATGGCGTAGAGCTGGCCGGCCAGTCTGCCAGAGCGGCCCACCTGTTGCAAGAGCAAGCGGATAGCAAAGGGGGAGACGCAGCCGAGCAGAATGACAGGGATAGCGAAGAGCAAGATCACGGCGGCAAGGGAGCCGATGAAGACGCTGGCCGAGTAGGTGGCAAAGGCCTTGAGCGACCAGAGCAGGATCGGACGCGCGATATAGGGAATCAGGCCGATAGTGAAGGCTGCGATAGTGGTAATCAGGTAGAAGACGACAGGCCGGGGGAAACGATCGGCCAGGCGTCCACCCAGATAGTAGCCCGAGGTCAGATAGAGCAAGATAAGGCCGATCAGGGCTGCCCAGACAAACTGCGAGGAACCAAAATAAGGGGCAAGCAGACGCGAAGCGGCCATCTCAACCCCCAGCGAAGCAGCCCCGGCCACAAAGACAACTAAGACCAGCAGCCACTTTTGCAGAGGATGCGCTGCCGCTGGTGCAATGCTCTCTTCCAGGTGTGGCTTTTGCTCATCTGAGGTGACCGTTGTCATGACAGCAACTCTCTTTCAACAATTTGGCGATCTGGCATGAAGCCTTTCTTCTCGATCGGTGTGCTGAGAGCGAGGGCCGAGGGCCGGCGCTGCCGTGGTCGCCGCCGTGAGTCGGCTCATGAGGGTGATCATATTAAAAAGCAGGCGGACAGACAACAATACAATGATGTTCAGCTGAGAGCGCAGGTGCACTTGTAGGAGCCGGCCCCTGCTCTGGCGTCACTGACTGACGGGGGCACAGCTCACTTTGGGTTGAGCAGCTGTCACCCTGTGCCGCGCTCTGCTATTGCTGCTGCTCCGCTGCGGCCTCGACTGGCGAGGGCCGCCCTGTGATGTGTCTGGCTGGCTAGCGCCTTGCTCTCCTTCGCTGCTACCTATGATATCATGCTGGCTCAGACTTTGCCCACCTGCCCGCTGCTCACAGGCGGCAAAGCAAAAGGCTGCAGCGTGTCACACTGCAGCCTGCTTGAATTATCCGTTCTCCTGTTGCCTCAGCGCATCCTGACCAGGGAGGCGCTTATTGAAGCTGTGGAGAGGAGAGGCCAGCAGAGGCCAGCATCACCGGGATGAGGTGATCATGGCTCTAGCGCGGCTCTGCTTGCCGGCGCGCCTGTAAGAATGCAAGAACCAGTGATCCAATCAAGACACCCAAGAGGATCATTTCCATCGTGCTAAAAGTACGACGTCCCGCCATGAGACGACTCCTTTCTCCGTGGCTCTACTCGCCTGCGCTAAGAAGGATTGCACCCTATCTTTTGCCGAAGGCAAGCGTGCTGAGGCTCCGTTAGCGCACCCATAGCTCTTGGGGGTAGCCTATGCTATCCTTGCCATAGACACGCACCAGATGAAAATGTTGTGCCACCCAATTATGATACTCCTCGATCTCGGGTAAACGAAAGCGCGAGCTGAAGAAGAGCACAGCCCGCACCTGGGGCTGCTGGCTGGCAGTGATCAGGTCCTGGAGAGTCAGGTAGCCAGTGTGAATGCGCACCGAGGAGGGGTCCACGAGCCAGGGCGGGGTATCCCGTCCAGCGAGCGCCACCGCCAGCGGCTCATCGCTGATCACCATCTCGCCTGGTTGGGTGAAATGCTCTAGATCCCTGGCCACGAGCTGGAGCGGCTCCATTGGCATCACAGGGTGAGGTGGCTGGAGAAAATAGAGCACGTCCTGGCTGAGAGCACCGGCACAGGTGAGCACCAGGACGATCACCATGATCGAGCTGGCCAGCGAGAAGCGACGCTGGCTCTGCTGATCGCTGCTGTCTCGGAGCCGGCGACTGAGCGCGGCAAGATCGGGAGACCCTAAAGCGCTCAGTCCCACAAGCGGCGGCACCAGCGCAACCAGATGGTGAACAAAGAGGGGGCGTTGCTCCAGCAGAACAATGAGCGTTCCCCCCAACCAGAGCAGCAACGGTATGACACGCCAATCCCGGCGCAGACCAGCCACAATTGTTCCTGCCAGACCTGCCAGTGTCAGGGGCGTCAGCAGGCCCTGTGCTAACAGTGGCAGGGTGAGCGTACGGAACGTGTAGCGAAAGTCTATGCTTGACTGAGTATGAAAAGAGAAGATACTCTGGAACATCACGGGAAAGGAGCCGATGAACGGTACGAAGAGCAAGAGCGCGACCAGCACGAAGGCCAGCATGCCGGCTACCGGCGCCCAGAAGGTGAGGCTGCGAGCCGGGAGGGCCTCGCCTTGGGGCCGGCGGATCAAGTGCCAGAAGCGAATCAGTGCCAGCGTCCCGGCAGGGAGAAGAGCGGGTACAACCAGGAATTTGGTGAGGATGCTGAGCGCCAGGATCGCCCCGCTCAGGACTGCCAGGATCAGGCCGCGCCACCCTGCAGGCTTTTGCCACCAGTGAAAGGCCAGGCCGACGGCCAGTAGCGACAGCGCGACCGATGGACCATCTGCCTGCAGAACGCGCGATTCGTTGAGAAACGATACACTGGTCAATGTTAAGAGCAAGGCCACAAAGGCTCCTGTATAGCCAGAGAGAGCCTTGCCAAGTAACCAGGCACCGAGCAGACCGCAGAGCGAGAGCAGAGCAATGCCCAGGCGTCCCGCCCACAGAGTCTGACCGGCCAGGGCGTAGACTGGAAAGACTGCTTCCAGAAAGGCCGGTGGCTGCGAATAGAAGATCTGGCTATAGAGAGCAAAGCCGTGGCTCATAGCGCGCAACGACTGCAGGTAGACCCCTTCGTCAAAATCGCGCTCTAGTGGCTGTCCCAACCGATAGAGACGCATACCCAGGCCAAGGGCGAGCAAGAGGCATAGCCCTGCCCAGCACAACCAGCGCCTGGGTGCGTTCTGGGGTCTATGCGTCGTGGACATGGGGGCCCGGCTATCCACGATGACCTCGTTGGTCATAGGCTTGTAACCCTCAAGCAGTTCTGGGTTCTCTCTTCGAGAGACGCATTTCACTATACACTACAATAGCGCAAAGGTCACCATCTTGAGAGAAATGGCCTGGTCTGCTTCGAGGGTGTGCAAAAAGATCACGCGATCAGAGCAACAGCGTGAGCGCCTGGCAACGGGGGGAGAGGAAGAAAAGCACAACAGTAGCAAGCTCTCCTTCCTCTCTCCCTCTCAGCCAGAGCCCTGGAGTCTGTGAGGGGGTTGGGCTTACGATTGCGTGGCCTCGGGAGTGGAAGCTTCATCTGCGGCGTGGCCGTTGCTGGCTGGCAGCCTGGCGGCGAGCGTGGCTACGTGGCCATCGCCATCGGTCTGCTCTTGACTCAGACCAAGCACTGGTGCCAGCTCGGGCAGCAGCTGGACGGTCACGCGGTGGGCGTCGGCCTCATTGATCAGCTCCTCGACCTCCTCGGGGGTCAGCTCTTCGCGCTCAATCAGGGACTCTGCCACAGCGATCACCGCCTCGCGGTGCTCCTGCAGCAGGAGTTTGACGGCCTTGAACTGCGATTGAAGCACAGTTTCGATGCGCTCTTGGAGTGCAGACAGTGACGGCGCTGCAGTGGGTGTAGCGCCTGGCTCTGCAGACTGAGGGACGAGGGAGCCATAGGAGACCAGGGTCCCGTCCATGCCATAGAGGCCGATGTAGGAAGCGGCCAGCGCGGTGGCCTGCTGCAGATCACCAATGGCCCCATTCAGCTGAGTATTCAGAAACAGCTCCTCGGCGGCGCGGGAGGCGAGCATCATCTGGATATGAGCGAGGATCTCCTCCTTGCTCATCGTGACAATCGTCTCCTTGGGTCGAGGAAGGGCAAAGGCGGCCGCATCCTCGAGGCTACTGCGCTGATGAATCGTCACAAAGGGCGGCAGGTAGCGCTCTAGCAGGTAGTAAGAAGCGACCGCATGACCGGCCTCATGGTAGGCCAGGCGCCGTCGTTCCAGGAGCGAGAGGTTGCTCTCCCGGCGATAGCCCAGCTCATGGATATCCTGGGCCTCGATAATATCCTGATAATGCACCTCATCGCGTCCAGAGAAGTAGGCGATGATCACCGCCTCGTTAATGACATGTTTAATCTCCACAGGCGTGTAGCCCGCCATGCGGTAGACCAGGGCACTGATTGAGATGTTGGGATCATGCTTAACCTTCTGCAGATAGTACTCGATGACCTCACCGCGGTACTTATCCGTGGGTGGGGCCACGTGGATACGCCGATCGAAACGTCCCGGGCGCAGCAGGGCTGGATCAAGGCTCTCGGGCAGATTGGTCGCCCCGATGGTCAAGACTGGCTCGCGCTGGACTCGCCCGTGGTAGAGGCCGAGGACGCGCAGAATTTTCCTAAACCAGCCTGTTTCGACCGGCGGCGGGTCCAGCTCCATCAGCAGTTGGTTAAGAGAGCCACCGGTGCTCATAAAGCCGAAGAGGCCGCCCCCCATACCCGGGACTGGTGTGCGGCCCTGGCTCGTGCGCGAAGTTCCCAGCGCATCGATCTCGTCCAGGAAGAGAATGCAGGCCCCGTACTCTCGCGCCAGTTTACGCGCCCGCCGATAGAGTCGCATAATAATCAGGACATCGATGCCCCAGAACATATTGCGGAAGCTGGCGGCGCTGGCGTAACCGAAGGGAACCTGGGCTTCGCTGCTGATACACTGGGCCAGATAGCTTTTACCGGTGCCGGGTGGGCCGGAAAGCAGCAATCCACGGATGGGTTGGCCGCCCATCTCGCGAAACTCTTTAATTCCCTGAAGAATGGCCACGATCCGCCTGGCCTGCTCCAGCACCTCCGGGTTGCCCTTATAGTCCTGAAAGCCAACGCCCGTCTCGCCCGGCATCAGCCAGTAGAGGCGGGGACGTCCTAGGAACCAGAAGAGGGCGATAAATTGGATCAGGATATAGAAGATGGCAAAGGCGATCTGCAGCAGGTAGGCGAAGAGAGCCCCTGGGGAAGGGGCGCTCAACTGGGGGAAGATAGCGCTGAAAAAGTACCAGAGGACAAGCCCCCCGAGCAGGAGCCAGAACCAGTTGTGACGCACGAAGCGGCCAAACTGATCGAGACCCCGGTCGATAGACTTATCCAGCTCGGTCTGCTTCTCAAAGTGTTTCTCGGTCGCCATGGCAGTCCCCTTTTCTTTCACTAACTGGGGTCGGCGAGTGACCTCTGGCTGATAGCTCACATCGCCAACTCTGGCCATCTCGCCTGGGCTCAGGGAGTCGCAGACGCGAGGCCCTGCCGTACCATCGACGCACTACCTAGCTAAGAGCGTTTCGGAAGCTCACGAGGCTGAGAGCGAGCAGCATCCCGCCGTTCTGCGCGATAGTGGTAAAGTGCCAGAGCATGTAGCCACTGGTTCCTCCACCCGGACCGCGGGCCCCAAGGCTCACGCTCACCAGGCTGTCAATAGTCGTGTCTGACTGTTGATAGGCCCCCACGACGTGGATGTCGCGCCAGACCAGATTGGTCTGCTTCTCGCTGTACTGGCTGACCAGCTCGGCTGGATCAGGGGGTTGAGCCATGATCAGCGTCGATTGCAGCATGTGCATCGTGGCCACGTCGCCATCGCGCAGGGCATAGAGCCAGTCTTTGACTTTATCGCCGCCACCATCGCCACCATTGATGTGGAAGTTGAACTGATCCTGGGCAATGCCTAGCGGCCACTCCCCTGTCAGCGCGTAATTGGTCAGTGTGGCGGTAGCCAGAAAGATCACCACGACGACCAGGCTCAGCAACTTGTGGCTGCGAACCTGACTGATCACGTAGTAGATGGCTTTGATCGGCGGGCGCAAGAATGCCTTAATCTTGCGCGCCAGTGGCCTCTCTCCCAGGCGCGGGTGCAGAGGGGTGGCTCTCGACTGCTTTTGCTCGCTCGGCTTCGCTTCTGGTAATCGCGGATATGTCGGTGAAGGATGAAGCATAGGACGTGCTCCTGCAGATAAAGTCGGAGCGGATGGGGTGCCCGCTCCAGTGCTATCCGCTCGCCGTGACGTTCCCCCGGCCTGCTGTCGCTGCTTTTGCTCGTTCTCCGGCTTTTAACGACCCTTGCGCTGTGATGGCCTCCCTCTCTCCCTCCCGGTGAGAGCAGGGCGGTCGCCTTATGTTGACTGTATTGTACGGTCTGCTACTCTGCCTGACAAGTGATTCCTGGGAGCAATTTGGAGCAATGTGCCCACTGCTTTCAAGGTGACGGCCACCTGACAAGCGACTGGCGTTTTGCTCCCGACTCGTGCGATAATAGCCCCCGGCAGCAAGCTGACCGCAATCTTTGTGTTGAAGGCGGATGGAGCATGATGCGCAGTGGGCGCTATCGCCGAAGGCACAGCAGCCGCGGCAGGCGCAAGGGCCAGGAAAGCCGTCGCCCCTCTCGGCGCTACGGCAGAGCGGGGTCACAGTGGCAGAGTCGTTGGCTGGTCTTGACGCTGGCCGCGCTGATCGTGGCCGCCTTGTTGTGGCTCCTCTTTGATCCCGTCGCTCTAGAGGAGGAGGGCCACTATGCGGTTGTGGGCCAGCCCTCGGTATCGGCGGACTTCATTGATCAGGTGCTGGCTGCCTACGACTCACCAGCGGCGGGCAAGGGACAGGCCCTTTATGCCGATGGCCTGGCTTACCATATTGATCCTGTCTATGCCCTGGCCTTCTTTCTGGAGGAGAGTCGCTTTGGTACGACTGGCGTCGCGCGTGTCACCCGTTCGCTGGGCAATATTCGGGCCCTGCCCGGGCAGGCGAGCTATGCCGGCTATCGGCGCTACGCCAGCTGGGAAGCAGGCTTTACCGACTGGTATCGGCTGATCGCCGATGAATACGTCGCCCGAGGATTGATCACGGTTGATCAGATTGTGCCTGTCTACGCCCCGGCTGCTGACGGTAACGATGTGGCCGCCTATGTTCATACGATAAAACTGGCCGTTGATACCTGGCGCACCGGCAAGCTCCTCGTGTAGGAAACCGCGGTTGAGCAGAGCTGGCCACCGTGCAGAACCCTCTCATTTTGGTATAATGGGAGAACAAGAAAGGCCACGCTGCCCGCTGCCAGCACAGTTGGCTGCTCCCTTTGGCTGTTGAGGGAGCAGCCACGAGGGCGAGACTGGTGGTGGCGACTCCCGCGTGCCGGAGAGAGAGGCAGGTGTTGTTTATGGATGAGGCTGGAGCAAAGGAACAGGAGAGAATCTCAGCTGGTGGGGCCTATATCTGGTTCCACTATAAAACCCAGTTTGCAGCTCAGGGGCGCCTCCATGTCATCCAGGTTGAGGTGCCGGTTCCTGTGGACGCCAGCGCTGAGGAGCGTGAGCGTCTCCTCCAGGAAGCGCTGGCGGGCCTCGATCAGTTCAGCGCTCGCCTTGAGCAGCGCCTCGGTCCGACCGCTGCGCCGCGTAAGACGCCTGTGGCTTCCTCCGGCGAGGAAGGAGGGGGGGGGCGCAGTGCACCAGCGCATCCCGCTGGTGAAGAGGGAGGACGCGCTCCATCGGCACGGCCCACGGGCCTGCGCGAGCCACCAGCGGAGATGCGCCCCGCGGCCCCTGCCCGACCAGCTTCAGCTCCTGCTACTTCAACCGAGGGCCAGCTACCGCCCTCCGCCTCGCAGCTGCGGCGCCGCATGGCGCCCGCCCTGCCCTCGACCCCCGGCGTCTTTGGCAATCTCAATAGCGACCTGACCCTTCCTCAGTTTCTGCAGATTTTGCGCGACAATTTCGGTATCGATTCGAAACAGGCTATGAAGCTGCTGGGGGTCAGGAGCCTCAGTAATATCAATCTGCGTGAAGCCCTGGACCAGCTGCGTTATCTCCTCGCCCAGCGAAATGCGACGGCGAATCGGGCGACGAGTCGAGCAGCGAGTGAAAGCGCCTCCAGTTCGGCTGGTTCGCCTTCCGCTTCTCTTTCTCTCTCCGAGCAGGCCTATCCCGCAGTCTTTTCCCAGCGTGAGTGGAGTCAGGGGAGGACCCGTGAAGAGCTGATCATCGGAGACAGGGGTCCGAAAGACGAAGAAGAAGAAGAAGAAGAAGAGCAGGAAGCTGGCCAGGGAATCGAGCCTTCTCTCCCTTCACAGCTACAACAGTCTGAAGGCGACGATGATTATCAAGAAGAGCAAGAATATATCTTTGAAGAAGATGATGGCGAGAATGATCGTGACGACTGGAGCCAGGAGCATGGAGAAGAGGGAGGAGGAGGGAGAGGAGGATATGATCGTGAAGAGGAACGAGGTGGCGGAGAAGGAGAGGAGTTGAATCTGGAGAGCAGGGGGAGCAGACAGCTCTCGCTTCAAGACCGTATTCATGCGCGTACCCTCTTAAATAAGATGCGTGAGGTTCGTGGCAACACACCGGCCAGCCAGGCGCGCCTGACTGTCCTCTGGAACGTCATCGGCGAGCAGATCAGCGAGGACGAGCTGCGCGAGCTGATAGGCCGCATCTGGGGAGTCGCGGCCCTCAAGCAGCTCAGCATTGACCAGGTAGAAGCCTTAATTTCCTGGGCGAAGCAAGACAACTTTGACCGTGACGTTGCTGTCATCCTGGCTCTCAATTGAGCGACCTGGACAGAGGGGAGAAGACAACCATGCGCGTTGTTGCCGGAGAAGCCAAAGGGCGGCGTCTCAAATCTCCGCGCACGCCCGGCACTCGTCCGATTATCGACCGCGTAAAGACGGCGCTCTTTGATATTCTGGCCACACGCATCGAAGGGGCCCGTTTTCTGGACCTCTTTGCCGGGACCGGCGGCGTGGGCATTGAGGCGCTCAGTCGTGGTGCGGCCTTTGCCACCTTTATCGAGATCGACCCCCGTGTCCTCAAAGTGTTGCGTGAGAACCTTCAGCTGACTGGGATGCACGAGCGAGCTGAAACCCTGCGTGCCGATGCCTTCAAGTGGGTCCAGGTCCAGCAAGAGGCCGGGCCTGCCAGCGGCGGCGCTGGAGACCGCCCGTCGTTGCCAGCAGGAGCATATGATATCATCTATGTGGCCCCGCCGCAGTATCGTCACCTGGCCGCTCGGGCCCTGGCCCTTCTAGATCGCTCACCGCTGCTGAGTGAGAACGGCCTTGTCATTGTCCAGATTCATCCACGCGAGCGCGATGAGCTGCTGGCGGTGCCGCTAACACGTCTGATCCTGGAAGACGAGCGGCGTTACGGCAGTACGCTGTTGCTATTCTACGCCGCCAAAGCCAAGAAGGAGTATCCTGGCTATGACCATCAAGCTGGAGAAGCCTGACTATATTGTGGTGTATGTCAGCGATATGGAGCGCTCGACGGCCTTCTATCGCGATGTTCTGGGCCTGCCTCTGCGCTTTAGCTCGCCGGGCTGGACAGAATTTGAGACTGGCTCGGTGCGTCTGGCCCTTCATCGTGCCGGTGGCCAGGGGCAGGCTCAGTTCCATCCAGGGCGCCCGCCGGCGGGCGTTGCTCATCTGGCCTTTGTTGTCCCCGATATCCAGGCCGCCTATGAAGAACTGAAGGCGCGCGGTGCAACCTTCTCGCAGCCACCGGAGAAGCAGGTCACCGGCAATTTAATCGCCGTCCTGCATGATCCTGATGGTCTGGGTATTACCCTGCAGCAGCGTCTGACGGGCTAACTAACTAACGCAGAGTTGAGAAGAGCGAGAGAAGCAGGCAAGAAAGCCTCTGCTTTGCGGCGGAGGCCAAGGAGTTCAAGCTATGATCACCGGTGGACCGGCACGAGGGCGCTTCGCCTTTCTAGATGCTGCCGAAACGGCCCGTCGCCTGGGTATCGATCGGCGCACGCTGGACCAATGGGTCCAACAGGGTCGCATTCGAGCCTATAAGGGGGTAGGACGCGACTACTTTTTCAAGACCGCCGACGTCGAGGCGCTCTACAAGGAGCTGCATCCCGAGCCTGAGCTGGCGCAGGCCATCGCCGCTGATGAACAAGAAAGCGCCGCGGCTGCCGGTGGCGCGCAGCCGCTCCAATTCGTAGCGCGGCGCAAGCAGCAAGACCCGGCCATGCGCGTCTATCTGCGCCTGCAAGCCGACACCAAGTGGTATGATGTTTCTGAAGAAGACATCCGCACCTGGTTTTTGCAGCTGGCGCCGGAAGGCTACGAGCGGAATCGGCGCAATGCCCTGCAGGCCATTCAGAAACTGCAATACCTGGTCAGTCTCATTGAAGAGGCCCAGAAACGCACACCCTGATGAATACGACGGTTAGCGGCCAGGCGGCTCCATTGCGGTTGTGCCTTGCGGGGATGGAGCCGCTGGCCCTGGCCAGAGTTCGAGAAGCTTTCCGAGTTAGTGGGCGGGCAAGAAGGTGAGCAGCTCAGCCACCTCGCGGATAATCAGATCGGCGCCGCGCTCGCGATAAAGAGGCACCTCATCGGGGAAGACGCGCATCACGGCCAGAAAATCAGGCTCGCCGGGCGTCTGAGTGCGGCGATAATTCAGAACCAGATCGAGATCGTCAGCCGTGTCGCCCACATAGAGGCCACCACCAGCCTCCACCGCTGCGATGGCCAGGCGCAGCGCCCGTGGATCTGGCTTCAAACAATCGTCGCCGCTGATCACCACATTCCACCACGGTCCTCCGCTATGAGCGGCCAGGCGCTCCAGAGCGCTATCGACCTCGGGGCCGATGCGGCCAGTAATCAAGCCTAACTTTCGCAGACCGGCGTCGTGCAAACGCATCGGCAGGTCGGGAGGGAGCAGTAGCGTCTCGCGCTGCACAAAGCCGGGCCAATCGGGCAGATAGCGTGGCTCGCGCCCGAAGCGCCGGCGATACTCAGCCGCGCCCCAGTAGTATTCGTGGCACAACTCGCCCACCAGCTCATAGTCCGGCAGAGCGCTCGCCGGAATGACCGAGCGCACCCATTCCAGGCCGCCGTGTCCTTTCAGCATCGCAGCCCGTGCCAGCTCCATCCACTCGCGATTACTGCGCTCCGCCAGAGGAGTTCCGCGCCACTCGCGCAGCTTCGCCGTATAAAGGCCGGCCAGCAGATAGCACATATGCCAGTCGTCATTGAAGCCGCCGGCCTGCTTAAAGAACTTCACATCATCGAGCGTCAGCAGAGGGCGGCCCTCAGCGCGGCCCCAATCCAGACCGTGGAGCGTGCCAACCACATACTCAGCCACAGCAATATCGGTAGCGCGGAACGATTCGCTGGTTTTAATCAGAACGCCATCGACATCGAAGAAGAGCGTATCGCAAGGAAGAGGAAAGCGCAACCCATCGCGCTTCCAGGGAAGGTGAGATTCCATAAGAATAGAAGCAATCCTTTCTTTCAAAGTTGTCTTGCCAGAGAAAAGCAGAACCGAGACGAGAGCGCCTGGCAACTGGCCTGGCCTGGCCGAAGCGAGGCCAGAGCCAGTCAGGGATCGATCTCGACCGTCGCCTCCATATCCTGCTCATCGAGCAGATAGACGCGGTCCCACTGCTCAGCAGGAATCGCCTGCAGCGCCTTTTGCAGAAGACGGATATGGTATTCAATCACCTGGGCACCGACCTGGCGCTCGCGCAGGCGATCGCGCTCAAGGCAGGTAGCCAGCGAGACATTAAAAACCACCAGGCATTTCAGGTAGCCGAAATGAGAAGCCAGCTCCCAGAGCTTACGGCGTGCTTCCGCGTAGAGGGCGGTGCTATCGGCCACCGTGAAGCGCCCGTGAAAGAGACGCTTCCTGATTATATAGTGGAAGAGGTCGAAAGTGTCGCGGTTGACCTGCTGATTGGTCGGGTCATCGCAGATCAGGGCCCGGCAGTAATCGGAGGAGACCACCATCGTAGGTACCCGACTAAAGTAGCGCGCGGCGAAGGTACTCTTGCCGGAGCCGGCAGGCCCGCAGAGGACCATCAGCGTGCGATGGGGAAGCTTCATCGAGACAGGCATGCACCTCGCTCCTTTCCACAGGCATTGCG
>NZ_BDGT01000025.1 GCF_001748285.1 Thermogemmatispora onikobensis
GGCCTGCTCCTGCCCCGTGGCGGTGACATTGGTGGAGGTCTCGATCAGTACCTTAAACAGCTCTTCTTTGCTGGAGAAGTAGCGGTAAATCAGACCCTGGCTAATGCCGCTGGCCTCCGCGATATCGCTGATGCGTGTTTCCGCCAGGCCGCGGCGGGCAAAGATCTCGGCGGCTACGTGTAAAATCTGCCGCCGGCGTTCATCGCGGATCTGCTGGTTTGCTTGCTCACTGCGTGGCATCGGCTCATCCTGATAAGGTGGCGTGGCGGGTAGGTAGATAACGTCCTCTACTCGGGGCCGCCTTGATCTCAGCCCGCTCGAACTGGAACGAGCGGCTGGATTCTTTGAATGAGTAATCACTCATTCAACACATTGGAAAGTATAGCCTTCCTGCTGGCCTCTGTCAAGAGGGTGGGCAAGGAGCTGGCAGAGAGCCTGGCAGGAGGGTGGCCGAGACTGGGGCGAGAGGGTGAGAGTGAGAGGTAAGCAGGAGTCTGACGGAGCTAGGCGAGAGCATCCAGCGTATCGTCCTCTGCTGAAGGGCGGATCACCTCAAGCTGGGCCCCGAGGGTGCGTAGCTTCTCATCCAGACGCTCATAGCCGCGCTCGATATGCTCCACGCCATGCACCTCAGAGGTTCCCTCGGCGCAGAGAGCGGCCAGAATATAGGAGCAGCCGGCGCGGATATCGGGGATATCCAGACGAGCGGCGCTCAAAGGGGTGGGACCACGAACCACGCAGCTATGCAAATACTGTTTCTCGCGGAAGCGACAGGGTACCTCGCCCAGGCACTTCGTATAGAGGCCGATATGGGCCCCCATTGTTTTCAGGGCGTGGGTATAGCCGAAGCGGTCTTCATAGATTGTCTCATGGACCACCGAAATGCCATCGGCCTGGGTCAGCAGGATCGTGAAAGGCTGCTGCCAATCCGTCATAAAGCCTGGGTGGACATCCGTCTCCAGAGCGATGGGGGGGGGAGGGCGATCATCCCCAATAAAGCGAATGCCCTCATCTTCCACCTCGAAGCGCAGGCCCATCTTCGACAGCGTATTCAAGAAAGTCAGCAGCGTATCCTGCTGGGCCCCGCGCAGATAAATATCGCCTTTCGTCAGATAGGCTGCGATGGCCAGAGACACCGCCTCATTGCGGTCGCTCAAGAGCGTATGGCGGGCGCCGCGCAGGCGTTGGACCCCTTCGACAACGATGCGGCGATCCACCTTCTGCTCGATAATGGCTCCCATTTTCTGCAAGAACTTGATCAGATCGATGATCTCCGGTTCGAGGGCGGCGTTCTCAATGATCGTCACGCCGCGGGCCAGCGAAGCCGTAATCAAAAAGTTCTCGGTGGCCATCACGCTGGGAAAAGGCAAGCGGATCGTAGCCCCGTGCAGGCCACGGGGAGCGCTCATATAGTAGCGTCCGCCCAGCTCCACGATTGTCGCGCCCATCTGTTGCAGGCCGTTGAGATGGAAATCGATCGGGCGGGCTCCGATCCGATCGCCGCCAGGGAGGGGGATATCGGCCTCGCCGCAGCGATGCAGCAGGGGGCCGACTGCCAGGATCGCCATTCGATTCAAGCCGCCGATGGTTGCCGAGACCGAAGTAGAGTGAATGGCTGGCGTCCTGATCGTGAGCATATGCTCTGCTTCATTGAGCGTCACCTCTGAACCCATATCCTGGCAGAGACTGAGGGTCAGATAGAGATCACCGATGAGAGGCACATTGCGCAGCGTGCAGGGTTCCTCGCTCAGCAGCGAAGCGATGGTCATCTTGGTGACAGCATTCTTGGCTCCGCTGACCGTAACCTCGCCGTGGAGGGGGGTGCCGCCGCGGATCAAATAATAGGGAGCAGCCTTTGCAACGTCCGTCATGGATAGAGAGGTCTCCTTACCTGTTTACGAGCATTGCCCGGGGCCGTCCATAACCAGCGCAAGGCGTTGAGGCGGGAAGGAGGGTGCTTCACATAGCCTGCGCGCGCTCGTCTCCGTCCTCGTCCAAATGGTAACCAGCCTGGCCGGCGCTGGCGTTCGCCGTCGGTGGCTCTTGAGACTGGCAGGTGAGGGCTGCCTAGAGGGCCGACAATCTCGCCGCGCTCGATAGCATCGAGGAGGTCGAGCACATAATTGACACTCTGTGCCACCCCCTCGACCATCAGATAGCCGCTGGGCTTGACAGCATCGCCCACCAGAAAGAGGCCCTGTAAAGGTGTGACCGGCGAGAGATCCGTCCCCTGAGCCAGGCGATTCACCGGCCACTCGCCCCGATAGACGCTCATCGTCAAAATGCGGCAGTGGCGTTCAAAGGTTTCGCCGAAAAGTTGGCGCAGATCGGCGATGGCCAGGGCTTTCTCCTCCTCGATATTCTCGCTCTGGATTACCTGATGCGTGATGAGCAAGTGCTTGCCGGGGGGAGCCAGGCGGGGGTCGCAGTTTGTTGGCTGGACAATACCAGCGATGCGCTGCGTGTCGAGACAATACATGATCCCTCGATGTGGGATCAAAGAAACATCGCTGAGCACATGGACCTTCAGGCCCACTGCTTCGCGGTAAGCCTGATCCGCCTCGGTAGCTGTTGCCGCGCTCTGGGCCGCCTGTCGCTGCTGCTTGAGCAGCTCGGCCTGACGCACCTGGCGATTTTCGATCAGAGCGGTGGTCGCGCGCGGGCCGATATCGCTGACCAGCAGGGGAGCGTAGAGCAGCAGCTCGTCACCGCTAGTCTTGTCGCGGGCGCGCACACCTGTCACTCGCCCATCGGTGTGCAGAATCTGCTGCACCTCATGGCTGAGCAACACAGTGGCTCCCCGCTCGCGCAGGCGGCGCTCTAGCTCGGCTGCCAGCGCTCCGCAGCCACCCTCGACAATCCCAGGCGCACCATAGCGGAACATATTTTTGGTCGTGGCGACGACCTCAGCCGTTGAGACCTGATCCAGCTCCAGGCTGAGGGCGAAGCGCGCGATGCGCTCGAAGAAGGCCACCAACTCGCGATTGCGCTCGACCTTGATATGGCGCGCCAGCCAGGCGCTGAATGGTAAAGTGCTCTCGCTGGCGGGCAGCGGGCGGAAAAACATCAGATAGCCCAGGCGTAGGAACCAGAAGAACTGGCGCGGGCCCAGAAAGCGATAGACGCCGAGGAGGCCACGAGCACGCACCTGGCGCCCATGCACATGGAAGGAGCCGAAGACATCGGCGTCCAAAAGGCGGTGAGGGATCTGCAGGCGCCGCAAGGTGTGGGCCAGCACTCCGCTGCTGCCAAAAGGCACCATGTGGACAGCCCCGGTGCTGACCTGCACACCTTTGAAGGTCTTGGCGGTAAAGCGTCCACCGCAGTGATCAAGTCGCTCTAGCAGAGCCACCCGCTTGCCGCGCTGCAGCAGTTGAGCGGCGCTGAGCAATCCCCCCAGGCCAGCGCCAATGACGATGGCGTCGTAGTGAGCTTCCTGCATCTTTCTCAGAAAGAACCTGGTTTACTAGAGTTGAAAGCTGTCAGCGCTCTTCCCCGATTAGCGCTCTGAGTAGGGTATTGCACTCAGCAAGCGTGTTGAGCACGCTCTGGTGGATCTGGAAGACCTTATTCAGCTCGCGCGCTTTGCGAGCAAGGCGTGTCACATACTCGATATCGCGTGGATTGTTCGTGACGTCTTCCATCAGCTGGATCAGCTCGGACCAGGCCAGGGCCTCGCGGCTGCGGGCCACGTCGGCGATCGTTTGATCCATGCGTTCGGCCACGCGGCGGACGCCGGCGCGCAACTGATTAGCCGTCTGGGCGATTTCGGCCTCATGGTTGCGCAGGGCCTCCTGGGTTGCGTTCAGCTGTTCTTGAAGAGCGGAGACCTGTCCATCGAGCGTGGCCAGGGCTGCCATGAGAGAAGACATATCCGGCAACGCTGGCAGAGGCAGGCTGGTCAGGCGATTGAAGGTCACGCCATCGGCAGTGCTAGAAGCAAGGGGCTGAGCGACCTCTGCAGCGGCAGAAGCGGGCGCCATCGGCTCTGGCTCGCGTACTGGGCTGATGGCGACCGGCTCGGCTGCAGTGGCGCTGCTGCTGGAGCCGCTCTCGCTGCTGGGGGTGACCGGCGGAGTGGACGAGATTGATCCGCTGCTGGCCACTACCGAAGGAGGCAACTCGCTCTCTGTGTGCGTTGCAAACTGGTCAATGGAACTGGCCGTCAGACTGCTATCCTCGCGTGTCCGATAGGTCATCTCGTTCGGTTGAATGCTGATGGTTGGCAGCTCATCGACGCCGACAGCGGGAGCCTGGAAGATCAGCTCATGCTCACCGATACCAATGTGGTCGCCATCCTTCAGTGTATAAGGGACCAGTTCTTCAAGCTGTTGGCCGTTGACGAATGTTCCGTTAGCGCTCCGCTCGTCGCGCAGGATATACTGGCCATTTTCGTAGCGTACAGTTGCATGGCGGCGTGAAGTAAGCTTATCCTTGGAGAGGAGAATATCGCTGGTTGGCGCGCGTCCAATCGTAATTTCCTCTTTATCAAGGGTATATTCCTGGATCACCTCACCGCTCTCTGATTTCAGGATAAAGCGGGCGGGGTTTTTAATTTTTGGCTCCGCTGTGGCAACTGCCGCTTCATGGCTAGCGGCTGGCTGAGCGGGAGAGGGTGACAGCTCCGTTGGTGCAGATGGAGAAGCGGGAATGGTGGCATTTGGCCAGCTACCACCGGACGAAGGCGGCGACTGAGGACCAGGAGCCGCAGCTCCCCACTCATCCTGAGCTGGCACGGTTGCGTCGCCCCCGGAGAGCGGGGTCTGGGCCGGCTCATAGGCGGGAGCGGATGGAAGCAGCGGCTGACCACAACTCAAGCAGAAGCGATCGCCGGGCCGCGTCTCTGCACCACAACGGGGGCACTTGTCCATAATAGATCTCCTCCCTTTGCTAGCACGTAGGCTTTGCTTTTGTGCTCCTCGTATACCTCACAGGAGTATTTAGCGCACTCGCAAAACTGTTGCCATTATACCAGAAGTGGTCACCGGGCGTCGAGCGGGTACACAAGCGAGGGTAGGAGAGCAATCGCTCACCTGCTGTGTCACTCATTCACTCGCTGGGCAGCCCATGTTACCAGAACAGACGCCTGAACACCTCACGGATGAGATGACGCACAAAGAGGTAGGTCAAGAAAAGCGTGAGGGCGATCAGACCGACGAAGCACCAGAAGAAGCCGCGCAGTCCGGGGATGTACCAGGCCAGCAGGCCCAAAGCCACCAGAGCGGCCAGGGTGCCCCCAACGATGGCCAACAGAATCAGCCCCGCTTGCTTGAGGGGCTGATTCTGCTGGCCTGGCAAGGCATTTGCCAGCTGGAACGCTGAATCCGGCATGGGCTGGATTGGCGAAGCTCCTGACGGATCTCCCCAACCGGGGCCAGGGGATCTGTTCCTCTGGCTGCTGGCTATTCCAACCGAAGGGGACAGCTGGGCGCCGCAATTGGTGCAAAAGCGCATCTGCGAGTCATAAGGCTGGCCGCAGTAAGAGCAAATGCCTGCCCTTTGCATCTTCCTGACTCCTTTCCTATCTCCCAAGAGAACGTGCTTGAAACTGTGCCACCCCTGGGACCTGCTTTCTTCGCCCAGCGGAGTCGGAGATCCCCTTGATGGTTGCTTCTGAGCTCGTACTCTTACAGAAATTCAGCGAACACTCTGTTCTACAGCCCCTGAGTTACCTCTTCTTCTTCTTCTTCGCCGTCGCCTCCCCTCCTCTCGCGCTGCCCTGTCGCTCACCCCGGCAGCAATCAAGAGGCATCAAGAGAGAGGCACCCAGGCTACATCAGGTTGCAGCGTGTCGAAAAACTGTTTCAGTGTCTTCTCGTCGCCGGGTGCCGAAAACACAATGCTCGTCTCGCCGCGCACCCCGGAACAAATCTGGCTCGGCGTACGTGTTGGTGTTGGACTCACCCGGGCGGTTGGGCTAGCCTTGGCCTGGGGGCGGGCCGTGGCCGTGGGTGTCACCAGCGAGGCTGTGCACTGGAAGACTGACTTCTGATTGCGGTGTGGTGCCTCAGAGAGGCTAATGGCGCTCCCGTCGGGGAGGAGATAGGAGATAGAGAAGTTCCCTCCAAAAATAGGGTCGTGCACCGTACCGAGGGCGCTCACCAGACAGGCACGCGCTGGCAAGCGTGATGGTAGGTAGATAGTGAAGCCGAGCAAAGCCTGAACCTGCTTCCAATCGGTAAGGGTCCGCGGGCCACTGCTGGCAGCTGTGGCCGGAGCAGTAGCAGTAGCAGTAGCAGTAGCAGTAGCAGTCGCAGTCGCAGTGCCGGGAGTGGTCGTCGCGGTAGCGGTGGAGGCTACTGGTGAGACGGTGGCTCCCTCGTCGCGGAACAGCATTGAGGGTTTGCCGCACCAGTGGAGCTGATTCAGCGCTACAGTAGCTGCGGTAGGTGTCGCGCTTCCAGATTGATTCGGGTTGCCACCCAGCAGACCGGAGCAGGCGGCAGTCAGTGATCCCGTCAAGATCACCAGGGTCAGGAGTAGAAGCCAGCCATGTCGATGCTGTGGCGAATGGGCAGCCCGTGCCGAGCGCAGTAATGCTTTCATGGGCATCATTGAGCAGCCTACTCCTCTCCCTGGTGACCTGCGAGCCAGGGGCAAGGTGTGGGGTGGCTGCTCCTCCTTTCTATCCTCTCTCAAGGGATTGCAGCGCGGCAACGAGCAGAACTTGAGAAAGAGCGTCGTGCTTTGTCCTGGTTGCTCTTCTCCTCACCCTCTCAAGAACGAACGAGAAGAGGGAGAGAGTCAGGATCGCTCGTCGCCGTTTTGCTGCTCTATCGTGCGAGCCAGTTAATTATGCCATCCAGGCCATGCGCAAGGAGCGAGGGAGGTGCGCAGCCAGATAAGAGCAGGGGTGTCTCAGCGGCGTGTGAGTAGGGGGAAGAAGGCTGCCATCCCCCGGCTCTGGCGGCGGCTGGGTGAGCGAGATGGAGCAGGAGAGGGCGGGCGAAGTGCACTCCCTGTCCCGCCTGGAGGAGAGGCGCCTCGCCTGGTGGCTCTCTCCTCCCAGCGACAACAGTACTTTTTTCCACGCTCGCAAGAGCACCCTGCGCGCTTTGAACCCAGTATATATTACTGGTAAAGGAATTCCTATGGTCTGCTTCTCATCTGGTACCAAAAGAGGGCTTTACAGCCTTTTGGTTTAGTGCTACCATTACCCTCTGCTATTCAGGAATACGTTCATCCGGGTGTTTTTTGTCCTACTCATCCGACCCTTGTACTACCAGCGTAGGGCTGGGCACCCCTCTAGCTGCCGAGTTGTTCTGATAATCCAGGCCTGTAACCTGACATTTCTATGCCCGAAGGAACTCAATCAGAGCGAACTGACGCAGCCTGAAGGCAGAGACGAACTGCGTATGAGGTGAGAGCCGGTGAATGCAAGACAGATCTGGAAAGCGACACTGGAGCAGATACAGACCCGGGTCCAGCCGTCCGTCTACGATACCTGGTTCAGCGGCACGGTGGGTCTCTCGTTCGACGAGAACGTCTTTATGGTAGGGGTGCCCTCGGCCTTTGCCAAGGCTCAAATGGAAGTACGCTTTATCGAGATGATCCGCTCGCTCCTCTCGGAGGCGACCGGCTGTCAGCCCGAGGTGCGCTTTGTGGTCACTAAGGGTTCGACTGTCAACGAGGAGCTGCAAGCGTTGGAACAAGAGGCCGCTGTGAGTGAGAGTCCTGCCCAGCGCTTAAAGCGTGCCTATCGCGCTCCCAGGCATCGCCCGGCCTTGCGGGCAAAACTCGATGCGTCTTCACCGGCGATTGCAATGACGTCTCATGCCCCTTCTAGCGCTCGCCCGGTTCCCCATCGCGCTGAGGCCCGTGAGGAGGAACACGAGCAGGCTGCTATCTTTCTTGGATATGAACGCCCTGCCGAGGAGAAGGCTGGCGGCGGTGGCGTGCAGGAGCACCTCTTTACTCCCATTGAAGGCGGTAGCATGCTAAATCCTCGCTATACCTTTGATACTTTCATTGTCGGCAAGTCGAACCGCCTGGCTCATGCCGCCTCGAAGGCAGTCGCCGAGCGCCCCGGCTATGTCTACAATCCGCTCTTCCTCTACGGTGGGGTGGGCCTGGGTAAGACCCACCTGCTTCACGCTATCGGGCATCATGGTGAGGCTGCCGGCCTGAGCGTCCTCTATACAACCTCCGAAAAGTTCACGAATGAAATTATCAACGCCATTCGCTTTCAGAAGACGGAGGAGTTTCGCGCGAAGTATCGCCAGATCGATATTCTGCTGGTCGACGATATTCAGTTCATCGCGGGCAAGGAATCGACAGAAGAGGAGTTCTTTCATACCTTTAACGCGCTCTACGATTCCAACAAGCAGATCGTGGTGACCAGCGATCGCCCCCCAAAGGCCATTGTGAGCTTGCAGGATCGCCTGCGCTCGCGCTTTGAGTGGGGATTGCTGGCCGATATTCAGCCGCCTGATTATGAGCATCGCCAGGCAATCCTGCGCTCGAAGGCCGAGTCGATGCGTTTCCAGGTTCCCCCGGCAGTCATTGATTATATTGCTCGCCCGGAATGCCGCAGCGTGCGCGAACTGGAGGGGGCGTTGAAGCGGGTGATCGCCTATGCCACCTTACATCAGGAGCCTCTCACGGTGAACCTGGCTGCCAAAGCTCTAGAGCATATCTATAACAGTAAGCCGCCAGCAACGTTAACGGTGCGTGAGGTCTTGGAAGGGGTCTGTCGCTACTATAATGTCGATCCCGAGCAGCTGCGTGGCAAAGCTCGCGATCGAGAGATCGTCTGGCCGCGCCAGGTAGCGATGTATGTGATGCGCGAGCAGACCGATGCTTCGTTGCTCCAGATCGGCGCTGAGCTGGGCGGACGCGACCATACGACGATCATGCATGGCTGGGAAAAGGTGCAGGCGGAGATGGCGACCAATGACCGTGTGCGCCGTGAGATCGCGGCGGTCATTGAGACGATCGAGCAATCTAGAATGGATCTGCGGCGGCTCTGATTGGCCGCTGCGCTCTCCTGCTGATCTGACTGAGTAAGGCGGGCTAAAGCCCTTCCATTCAGGATCGGTTGGCGCTCAGGTGGCGCAGCAGAGCCATAACGAGAGCAATCGCCAGACTGGCAATAGCGTGCGTCAGAGAGGTTGGCGCAGCGCCGGTCTGGCTATATTTTTGGCCCTGGCCCTGTGCGGGCTTATCAGGGATCTCGGGGAGAAGCTGCCTGACTGTCAGCCAGGGCGCTTCTGGCTCTGAGGGGAGCTGACCTGTCCACAGGAACAGGGAGCAATCTGTCCGCTTGCCCGGTGTCTGCTCTGTGGGTCTCGCCCCATAATGGTCCTTGCTTGTGGTTGAGTGCTTCAACAAGCAAGGAGGTCCATTAGCTATGACGTCTGCTTCTCTGAGGGCTGAGCGTACCGGGTTAATCACCGGAGCCTCTCGTGGTTTGGGGCTGGCTCTGGCTCGTGAGCTGGCTCGTGCGGGCTGGCGGCTCATTATCGATGCGCGCACTCCTGGCGAGCTGGAGGAGGCACGCGCCGAGCTGGCTCGCTGGAGCGAGATAGTGGCTCTGGCTGGCGATGTCGGCGATGCTGAGCACCAGCAGGCTTTGACCAGTGCTGCGGCGCGCTGGGGGAGGCTCGACCTGCTGGTCAATAACGCCAGTATTCTTGGCCCCAGTCCTCAGCCGTTTCTGCTGGATTATCCCCTGACGGAGCTGGAGCGAGTCTATCGCGTCAATACCTTTGCGCCTCTTGCGCTTATCCAGCTATTGCATCGCTATCTATCTTCTGGTGCCTGTATCATCAATGTTACCAGCGATGCGGCCCGTGAACCGTATCCTGGCTGGGGTGGCTATGGCTCAAGCAAAGCGGCGCTGGAGCAGCTGACCCTCATTCTGGCGGCAGAGCAGCCGCAGTGGCGGGTCTACCTGGTTGACCCTGGTGATATGAGGACGCGCCTGCATCAGGAGGCTTTCCCCGGTGAGGATATCAGTGATCGGCCTCCTCCAGAGGTGAGTGTGCCGGGCTTGTTAGCCTTGATTGAGGGAAGCTATGCCTCTGGGCGCTATCTGGCCCGTGAGGTGAAAGCTTGATGCCGGCAATGGATGCAGATGGGAGCCTTCTGGCTGTCAGAAGAATGGTAGGTACCTATGAGGACGTTCGAGCGATCTTGGCTTGAGCAAGAGTCGGGGGACGGAGGGCGTGAGGGGGGTGCTGATCCGGGAACTGATTCCAAGGGAGAGCGATCGACGGTTGGGCTGGAGCTGACCACTTTCTCCTTTGAGCTACCGCCTCAGCTGGAGGCAGGGGAGCCGCCCGAGGCGCGTGGTCTAGCCCGCGATGAGATACGTTTGCTGGTCTCGTATCGCCGTGACCATCGCCTGGTGCATGCCCGCTTTCGAGAGCTGCCAACCTTTCTCAAGCGAGGCGATGTGCTGGTGATCAATACCAGCGGCACCATGAAAGCTGCGCTGCCCGCTGAGCGAGCTGGCGGAGAGCCAATAGAGCTACATCTCTCGACGTGTCTGCCGGCTGGTCTCTGGGTAGTTGAGTTGCGCCTACCTCTTTCTGAAGGCTCGCAGCCTTTTTTCGGAGGCCGGCCTGGCGAAGTACTGACTTTGCCGCAAGGGGGGCGGGTGATGCTGCATGCTCCCTACGTGTCTCGTGCGCGCTCTGAAGCTGCTGGTCGGCAACGGCTCTGGGTGGCAACCTTTGAACTGCCGGAGCCTCTGGAGGCCTATCTGGAGCGCTATGGTTTCCCGATTCGTTACGGCTACGTCCAGCGCAAGTGGCCAATCGACTATTATCGCTCGGTCTTTGTCACAGAGGTCGGCAGTGCGGAGATGCCTTCGGCCAGTCGTCCATTTACGGCTGAGCTGGTGACGCGGCTGGTGGTAGAAGGGGTCCAGTTCGCGCCTCTGCTGTTGCATACGGGAGTAGCCAGTCTGGAAGCGCATGAGCCGCCCTACGAGGAGTACTATCGTGTGCCTGCTGAGAGTGCCGAGCTGGTCAATGCAGCTCGCCGGCATGGGCGGCGAGTCATCGCCATAGGGACAACACCAATGCGAGCGCTAGAGACGGTTGCTGATGAGTATGGAGAGGTGCATCCTGGTGAGGGCTGGACCGATCTGGTGATTACTCCGCAGCGGGGGCTGCGTGTCGTCAACGGGTTGCTGACGGGCTTCCATGAGCCGCAGGCGTCGCATCTGGCCCTCTTAGAGGCCCTGGCTGGACGCGAGCATGTAGAGCAAGCCTATGCGGCGGCGCTTCAGGAAGGCTATCTCTGGCATGAGTTTGGCGACATCCATCTGATTTTACCCTGAGCGATAGGTGGTTGTCAGGACCGGCAGGCGCAGAGACGATCAGGCAAGTACTGGCGCGTGGATGTCATCCCTCGGTTCGGGGTGAGATCTTGCCTCCGGGTCAGCGCCGACTGTGGCCCGGCGGCCTCTTGCCTGGTCGGACCGCGCCCGCTGGTCAGCTCTCTTGTAGCGGCGCCTGACTTACCCCTGCTGGACGACCTGGCTCTGGCGTACTGCTGTAACTAGCCAGTGATACAGCTTTTCCGTTTCGGGGGTGAGCTGGTCGCTCGAGATGAAAGGGTAGACGGGACGGTTGTACTCGTAGCCCTTGCGGGCAGTGGAGGTCACGGTGGCCTGCCAGCCCAGGGACGCCAGGAGAGAGACGGGGTCATCGATGGTTCCGATCCAGGGAACGCCGAGCCGCGAGACGCGCTCCATACGCTGGCGTGTTAAGGGAGAGCTGGTCATGGCGCTATGGATCGCGTCGAAGGCCAGCCAGCTCTGAGGAGCGCTCAGCTTGCTGATCAGCCCGAGCAATTGATGGATAGCCTCATTGGGCAAGTAGAAGAGCAGGCCCTCAACGAGCCAGATTGCAGGGAGTGCTGGATCGTAGCCAGCCTCCAGTAGGTGGGTGGGCCAGGAAGTCTCGGTCAAATCGGCGGGGATAAGATGCCGTCGGCAGCCCGGGCGGGCTTGCTGGGCCTGCAGGATGCCCTCTTTGTAGTGGAGTACGTCGGGCTGATCCAACTCGAAGACAGTCATGGCTGGCGGCCATTCCAGTCGGAAAGCACGTGTATCGAGGCCGCAGGCAGGCATGACAAGCTGACGAATGCCTTGCTCATTGACGATGCGCTGCACGAAATCATCGAAAAAGCGTGTGCGTACAATGATACTACCACCTGCATCTTCGAGCTGGCGAAAACGCCGTTCACCCTCGGCTCCGGCCAGAGCGGCGGCCCAGGGATCGGTGAAGAGGCGGTCCTCGCGCAGGCTCTCATGAGCGCGCACTGCGGCTGTCATATAAGCAGTGTAGCCTATCGAGGCTTTCTGGGCTGAGGTAGAGCTGTGCTCTGACATCGTGTTCATCCTTTCCAGGGCAGGCTTGTTTGCCTGGAGCAAGAGCTAACCAGGGGTAGCAGTGCTGTGGCCAGGCGTGGCCTGGCCTCTTGCTCAGGGCAATGCTGGGCTTGAGCTACACCTGTGGAGTGAAGCCTTGAAGAGCCTGAGCAGCGGTTTGGGTATCAACCAAGGTAGAGAAGGGAGGAATCTTCTTCACCGCCCCTGTTTGAAGGGCAAAGGAAGCGGTCACGTTATAGCCCCGCTCGTTGACGATGGGCGTGGTTGCGTAGGAAGAACGCAGGTCCTGGGCAGCGGCGGCAGCGGTCTTGTCGTCGATGTGAGTATACTTCTGCAAGATCTTGATGGCCTGGTCGGGATACTTCTGGATGAAGGCTAAAGCCATAGCCATAGCGCGCACGAGGGCCTTGAAGGTGTTGGGCTTGGCTCGAATCAGGCTGGCCTTGGCGTAGAAGACCGAGTTGAGCTGGCCCTGCATTTGAGGGACATCGCCGCGCAGGGGACTGATGAAGATGCGTCCCAGGCCCTGAGTTTGGACGGCCTCGCCGACAGGTTTGTAGAAGCTGAGGGCGTCGACACGGCCTGCTTTCAGGGCTGCCACCGCGGCGGAAACGTTGTTGCCGACAGCCACGAGGGTGGCGGACTTGTTGACGTCCAGACCAAAGAGGTGGAAGAGGTAGCTGACAAAGCCGCCGGTTTGGCCAGTAGCGGAAATGACGCCGATCTTTTTGCCGACGAGGGCTTTGACCTTGGCCTCCAGGGGGCTGCTTGCGGAGAGGCCAGTCTGCTGCAGGAACTTGTTACTGACGGTGATATCGTTGGGGAAGGCCACCTGGAGCTGGCCGATGACCTTGACGTCAGCGTCGACCTGCGAAACCAGGAAGGCTTCGGTGAGGAGGCCGCCGACGGCCACCTCAACAGCACCGGAATGGATGGCCTCAGCCATTTGGGGACTGGTGGGTTCAAGCTGGAAGGGGGTAGGGTAGATGGTGAGGCCCTGAGCCTGGAAGTAGCCCTTGTCAAGGGCTACCAGATCTGGCAGGAAGGGAGCTGAAAGACTGTCAACTGCTACCTTCAATCTCATGTTATCCTGGCTCTGGCTGCTCGATGGAGGGGGAGCGCTGGCGCCACAGGCGCTGGTAGCGGACAGCAGCAAGACCAGGATGAGAGCAAGCAGCAAGGAATTGGAATGTCTGAGGAGCCAACGCTGTTGCCTGAGCATTAGTGGGCTCTCCTTAAGTGGCTTGCCGAGCAAACTGTCCATTGAACGATGAACGAACGGGTTTCAGGTATCCTCGGAGCTAGCAGAGGATAGTCAGCAGGCCAGGCTGGTGCTGGCTGTGCTGATGGTGCTAAGGGCGATTTGGCGATAGGAGCGATGCTGATAATGCAAAAGCTAGTGCTATGCGCGACACTCCTCCTGTAGCAGGCTGGTTGGGCAGTCATTTCCCACGAGCTGGCAGCTTAGGCTACCTGCTCCTCTCACTCTTAAATGTGGGCAGAAGGCCCAGTCCATAGTGGCCTCCTCTCTCAGCAGTAAGCGGCGCCCACCAGGGTCATGAAGATCACTGAGTGGGCGCCGCTTACAAGCTTCAAACGTGACAGCTTGGTTGTCTGGACGAACCGGATGCATTACACCTTCGGTGTAAAGCTCTGCAGAGCCTGGGTTGCCGTCTGGGTGTCAACCAGGGAAGAGAAAGAAGGGATCTTCTTGGCAATACCAGTTTGCAGAGCGAAAGCAGCGGTGACATTGTAGGCTTGTTGGTCAACCACAGGAGAAGAAGGGTAGGAAGTACGTAGATCCTGCATGACCGCGGTAGCGGCCTGGTCGCTGATATGGGTGTATTTCTGCAAGATCTTGGCGGCCTGGTCGGGATACTTTTGAATGAAGGCCAGAGCCATCGCGATGGCGCGCACCAAGGCTTTGAAGGTGTTGGGCTTAGCGCTGATGAGACTGGCCTTGGCATAGAAGACCGAGTTGAGATGGCCCGTCAGCTGAGGGACATCGCCGCGCAGGGGGCTGATCAGCATGCGGCCCACTTTCTGAAGCTGGACGGCCTCGCCGGTGGGCTTGAAGAAGCTGAGGGCATCGACGCGGCCCGCCTTGAGAGCGGCGATGGCGGAAGAGACGTTGTTGCCGACCGAGACAAGGGTTGCGTCCTTACTGGCATTGAGACCGAAGAGGTAGAAGAGATAGCTGACAAAGGCGCCAGTCTGGCCGGTGGTAGAGACGACACCGATCTTTTTGCCGACGAGAGCTTTGACCTTGGCCTCCAGGGGGCTGGTCTCGGAAAGGCCAGTTTGCTGCAGGAACTTGTTGCTGACGATGATATCGTTAGGGAAAGCCACCTGGAGCTGACCGATGACCTGGACATTCGAGTCGATCTGTGAGACCAGGAAGGCTTCGGTAGCCAGACCGCCGATGGCGACGTCGATGGCGCCGGAATGGATGGCCTCGGCCATCTGGGGGCTGGTAGGCTCAGTCTGGAAGGGGGTAGGATAGACGGTGAGGCCCTGGGCCTGGAAGTAGCCTTTGTCGAGGGCGACGAAATCGGGCAGGAAGGAGCTGGAGAAGGCGTCAATGGCCACCTTCAGCTTCATATCATCCTGGCTCTTGGTGGTGGTGGTGGTGGTAGAGCTGGAGCCACATGCTGTCACACCCAGTAGAAACAGCGTGAGAAACAGCATGGACAGTGCATTTCTCAGCAGCATCTGCGAGCTGGATCGCATTATGTTCCTCCCAAACTGTATTGAGAGCGAAATGCCAGGTAATCAATTTATGCGGAGCGCTACCGCTCCAACCAGAGAGTGCGGTCGTTGCCGGCCTGGTCTTGGAGCGGCAGCCTCCCGAGAAATAGCTTCTCTAGCGTTACACTACCAACTGCCACTACAAATAGCGTTCGCTCATTGAATCATCCCAGGTCTATAAGGCTAGACGACAGGTGAAAAACCTTGTATCGCCTGAGTAGCCGTATTTGTATCAACGATCGCCTGGAAAGGCGGAACAGCTGATAGCAGACCTGCCTTGATATCAAAAGCAGCGGTGACATTGTAGGCTTGTTGGTCAACCACAGGAGAAGAAGGGTAGGAAGTACGTAGATCCTGCATGACCGCGGTAGCGGCCTGGTCGCTGATGTGGGTGTACTTCTGCAGGATCTTGGCGGCCTGGTCGGGATACTTTTGAATGAAGGCCAGAGCCATCGCGATAGCGCGCACCAAGGCTTTGAAGGTGTTGGGCTTAGCGCTGATGAGACTGGCCTTGGCATAGAAGACCGAGTTGAGATGGCCCGTCAGCTGAGGGACATCGCCGCGCAGGGGGCTGATCAGCATGCGGCCCACTTTCTGAAGCTGGACGGCCTCGCCGGTGGGCTTGAAGAAGCTGAGGGCATCGACGCGGCCCGCCTTGAGAGCGGCGATGGCGGAAGAGACGTTGTTGCCGACCGAGACAAGGGTTGCGTCCTTACTGGCATTGAGACCGAAGAGGTAGAAGAGATAGCTGACAAAGGCGCCAGTCTGGCCGGTGGTAGAGACGACACCGATCTTTTTGCCGACGAGAGCTTTGACCTTGGCCTCCAGGGGGCTGGTCTCGGAAAGGCCAGTTTGCTGCAGGAACTTGTTGCTGACGATGATATCGTTAGGGAAAGCCACCTGGAGCTGGCCAATGACCTTGAGGTCGGCATCGACGCGGGAGACCAGGAAGGCTTCGGTAACCAGACCGCCGATGGCGACGTCGATGGCGCCGGAATGGATGGCCTCGGCCATCTGGGGGCTGGTAGGCTCAGTCTGGAAGGGGGTAGGATAGACGGTGAGGCCCTGGGCCTGGAAGTAGCCTTTGTCGAGGGCGACGAAATCGGGCAGGAAGGAGCTGGAGAAGGCGTCAATGGCCACCTTCAGCTTCATATCATCGCGGGCGCTGCTTGATCCGAAACTCAGATTGCAGCTACTGAAGGTGACACTCATCAAAATAAGCAGACTCAAGACTGACCAGAAAGATCTGGCTCCAAGGGATCGCATGATATTCTCTATCCTCCAATATCAGGATTCCCGAGATCGACCTCGGTGATCGGACGCACTGAAGCAAGCAAAACCAGATGCAGACTCTTCCCCAGCTCTTCAGCGTGAGGGACTGGCCTGTCCAGACCTGGTTTGCTGATTCATGTTGGGAAGAGCAGACAGTTCTGGCTGTCTGCTCCCACCTGTACCAAAGGAGAAGCCTGCCCCTAAAGAGAACCTGCTTCTAAAGCAGTATTGCATTATTTTGATGCATCTATCTTTATTGCCGCTACAAAGTGATGGTAGAGGTTCAGCAAGTCAGGGGTTAGCTCTTCTTTGGAAACGAAGGGAAAAACTGGGCGATTGTACTCCAGAGACTTATGAATACTATAAATAACTGTAGCTCTCCAGCCGTAAGAGCGGAGCAAAGAGACAGGATCGTCGATAGCGCCGATCCAGGGAGAGCCAAGGCTGGCAACGAGCTTTGTGCGTACTTCCAACAGAGGGGAGTTGAGCATAGCGCTGTGGACGGAATCGAAGCCGAGCCAGCTGCCAGGTGCTGCCAGGCTGCTGATCTGCTCAAGGAGCCTTCTGATTTGCTCCTCTGACAGATAGAACAGCAGCCCTTCCACCAGCCAGACTGCCGGGAGGTGAGGATCGTAGCCGGCCTGCAAGAGAGCATCTGGCCACTCAGGAGCGGTCAGGTCGACTGCCAGACTATGGCGTTCACACCGGGGATGGGCGCCCTGCTTTTGCAAGACCTCCTCTTTGTATTCAAGAACCATTGGCTGATCCAGTTCGAAAAAGCGTGTGTCCTCGGGCCAGTCCATACGGAAAGCGCGGGTATCCAGGCCGGCGGCAGGAAGCACAATCTGCCTGATTCCTTTCTCAAATGATAATTGATGCAAGCACTCATCGAAGAAGCGTGTGCGTACAACAATGGGAGCTCCTTGATCCTTGATCAGGAGCCGACGTCTTTCTCCCTCCTCGGTTGCCAGGGCGGCGGCCCAGGGATCATCAAAGAGGCGGTCGGGCCTTTGGCTCTCGAAAGCGCGGACGGCAGCCGTCATAAAAGCGCTAGGGCCGATCAGCTCCTTGGGAGTTGAGGGATAAGCTGTTTCTGACATCGACAAGGTCTCCTTCCTTTGCTCCTCAAAGAAATTCCAAGCATTAGACGCCAGGCGGGCATCAACGACCCGCCTACCGTCCGATCAACCGCTCAGCCGGACATAAGTTGGCCAGAGAGAAGCAACCGTCCCACGTGGCTGCTTCATGAGCACCGGGCCTCTCTGGCCAGGAGGTGGGGCAGAAGACGCACCTCCGACAGTGTCACAGCCATGAATTGGCGACATTAGCCAGGCTCTGCTACACAGTGGGACGAAAGCCCTTCAGAGCCTGGCTGGCGGTCTGAGTGTCCACCAGCTGCTGATAAGGTGGAGCACTGCTAATCAGACCGGTTTTGCTATCGAAAGCGATAGCGACGTTGTAAGCCTGTTGATCGACAACCGGCGTCGATGGATAAGACTGGAGCAGGACCTGCCTTGCTGCGGCGATTGTCCTGTCGTCAACCTGCGTATACTTTTGCAGGATTCCCATTGCTCGATCTGGATACTTTTGAATGAAAGCCAGAGCCATAGCAATGGCGCGCACCAGGGCCTGAATCGTCTTAGGCTTGGAGCGAATGAGGCTGACTTTGGCATAGAAGACAGCATTGAGCTGGCGGGCCAACTCAGGAACATCTCCCTTCAAGGGGCTGATCCAGATATGGCCCAGGCCCTGAGACTCAATCGTCTCTCCCACCGGCTCAAAGAAACTCAGTGCATCAACGCGCCCAGCCTTCATCGCAGCTACCGCACTGGCCACTGTTGGGCCGAGCGTCACCAGGCTAGCTACCTTCTTGGGATCGAGGCCAAAGCGACGGAAAAGGTAAGAAACAAACGCCCCAGTGAGTCCCGTTGTCGAGACGACACCGATCTTCTTGCCGGCGAGCGCTTTCACCTTAGCCTCCAGAGGGCTACTCTCGGTCAAGCCAGTCTCCTGCTGGAGCTTGTTGCTGACAGTAATCGCCCCGGCCAGGCCGACCTGGAGCTGGCCGATCACCCTGATCTCAGGGTCGACCTGAGAGAGCAGAATCGCCTCGGTCAGCAGGCCCCCGAGAGCCACCTCGATGGCCCCTGAGCGCACAGCCTCAGCCATCTGAGGGCTAGATGGCTCTGTCTGGAATGGCAGCGGATAGACTGTCAGTCCCTGAGCCTTGAAATAGCCCTGATCGGCGGCTACAAGATCGGCCAGATAGCCACTTGAAAGGCTATTAATGGCCACCTTCAACCTCATATCGTCGGCAGAAGCCGTATTTTGGGCTGGGCCACAACTTGAGAAACCCAGCGCAATCAGTATGCATACCAGGGCTAAACAAAGCCCCCGATCCATCAGAGAAGATTGCCTCATTGCCTCTTTTCAATCGCCAGGAAAGCCTGCTCAGTGGCTCCCGAGATAGTGGAGGCATTGTCTGCTCTCGCAATGCCGATCCTCTCAGGACTGATCAGCGCTGCTGAGCTTGAGGCCGGCTTTCCAATGGGAAGTCTTCCGGTCGATAAGATTCACCACTGCATTGAGCAGTCCTGCGATCAGCGTCAGGACCAGCAACGCAGCGAAGATACCGGCAGCGTTAAACGATTCGCCGGACGACTGAATCAGATAGCCAATGCCGCGGTTGGCCCCGATCTGCTCCGCCACAATGGCCCCAATCAGGGCATACGGGATAGCAACGTGCAGGCCGGTCAACACCGAGCCAGTGGCCGAAGGAAGAATCACCTTAAAGACCACGTCGCGCTGGCGCCCTCCCATCAGGCGCACCGCATCGACCAGGTGCTGATCGACATTGCGCACCCCGTTGAGCGTATTCAAGAAAATCAGGAAAAAGACCGTCACAGCGGCCAGCACCACCTTCATCGGGATCTCGATCCCCAACCAGAGAATGAAGAGCGGTGCCAGGGCAATCTTCGGAATGCTGTTCAAAGCAATGATGAACGGGTTGAAGATCCGCTCCAGGGTTGGCTGCAGACCAAAAAGGAAGCCTAAGAGCAACCCACTCACGACGCCGAAGAACAAGCCAAGCAGCGTTTCCTCCAGAGTCACCGCCGTATTAATGATGAGCGTACTTTCATACCAGGGATCTCCGTCGCTGAGCCAGGCGATGGTCTGGCGAAAGATGGCCAGCGGGTTGCTCAGAAAGGAAGAATCGAGAATCGTCCCTGACGCCAATTGCCAGAAGAGCAGCACGCCTACCACCAGTAGCAAGCGGGCCCCATAGATCAGCCACTGCTGACGCTGCTTGCGCTGCTGGGCCTGTCTGACCAAAGTCGAAGGCCCCACAAGGACAGACCTCGACTGCTCCGAGCTGAACTGGTTCACCAGACTCATAGCCTTACCTCCTGCCTCTGCACTTGCAGACGGGACTCCATGAGAGCATCCCAGAGACGTCGATGTAGATTGGTAAACTCCGGGCGAAAGCGAATATGGATGGCATCGCGTGGGCGAGGCAAGGTGACTGGCTCATCAGCGATAATGTGACCTCCTGTACCCAGCACCACCACGCGGTCGCCCAAGATAATGGCCTCCTCCAGGTCATGAGTCACAAAAAGCACGCTAGAGCGTTGCCTGGACCATAGTGAGAGCAGCTCATTTTGCAGCTCTAGACGCAACTGCGCATCGAGCGCACCGAATGGCTCATCCATCAGAAGCGTTTCTGGCAGAGGTACCAGCATGCGAGCCAGGCTGGCCCGCCGTAGCATACCGCCCGAAAGCTCGTGGGGATAAAGCTTCTCAAAGCCTTGCAGACCAACCAGACGAATGAGCTCGGCAGCACGTCGCCGCCGCTCTGCTGGTGGAACCCCTCTGATCTCCAAGGGCATTTCGACGTTGCGCTCGACCGTTCGCCAGGGCATCAGCGTGTCCTTCTGGGTCAGGTAACCCA
Source organism: Thermogemmatispora onikobensis (assembly GCF_001748285.1). Taxonomy (NCBI): domain Bacteria; kingdom Bacillati; phylum Chloroflexota; class Ktedonobacteria; order Thermogemmatisporales; family Thermogemmatisporaceae; genus Thermogemmatispora; species Thermogemmatispora onikobensis. Next base: position 20,313 of record NZ_BDGT01000025.1, read on the forward strand.
CTTCCAGCCGTGGCCCACTGATAGGAGCCCCTTTGTAGTAGACCGCCCCCGAGCCAGGGGGAAGCAGGCCGGCGACGATATTGAGCAACGTTGTCTTGCCGCAGCCGCTCGGACCGGCGAGGACCACGAAGCTTCCGCTTTCAATATCGAGATTCACGTTGTGCAAAACTGCAATTTCACGATCATTGCGAACGAATGACTTGCTGAGCTGTTCTATATGTATGACGATACTCATGAAGCTGCTCCTTATGGGACCTGGAAGAGTGACAAGGGTGGCGAGGGCTCGCCTTCCAGGCCAGGCACAGGTGTCTCCTTGTCCTCGCGTTGTTGCTGGCAGCGACCTCGACGACCAGCGCCAGCGGGCGGCTCGGTCGCCCGCTCAAGTCTGGTTGCAGCTGATACGAGCTGACCTGATCACATCTGGTCTGCTCTGGCCAGTGACGAAGGAAGCGGCTGGGCGGGCCAGTCCTGAAGGGGGCCAGCCCAGTCTGCTGCTGGATTTGCTCTCTCGCGCCGCGCAGCGAGGCTCAGGTTGGCGAACGAACTTGTTACTCCTTCCTTACCCTGCAGATTTCGTCATTCTTGCTTCTCTGGAGACCAGCGCCTGGCGGTGACGAGCATGTGATAGAGCTTCTCGGTCTCGGCGTTGAGAGCCTCGGGAGCGATAAACGGGAAGATCGCTCGGCCATACTCGTACCCCTTACGCGCATTAGGCACAAAGCTAGCCTGCCAGCCAAAGGAGGCTAGCAACGAGACCGGATCATCGATAGCGCCGATCCAGGGGGCCCCGTTTTTCTTAGTGAGCTGGATGCGTGAGCGTGTCAGCGGCGAAGAGAGCATGGCGCTATGGATCGCATCGAAGCCGAGGCAGCTCCCTGGGGCAGCCAGGCGACTCAGACGAGCCAGCAGCTGGCAGGTCTGCGTGAGGGGAAGGTAGAAGGAGAGGCCTTCTACGAGCCAGATCGAAGGAAGAGCTGGCTCAAAGCCGGCCTGCAGTAGCTGGCTTTCCCAGGGAGAGGAGGTCAGATCGGTGGCCACAATAGCGCGTTGGCAGCGGGGCTGAGCCTGATGGGCCTGAAGCCGGGCCTCCTTGTATGCGACAACGGCGGGTAGGTCAAGCTCGAAGAAGTGGGTAGCCGGAGGCCAATCGAGGCGAAAAGCCCGCGTATCGAGACCGGCAGCGAGCAGCACGATCTGACGTAATCCCTCCTCAAACGTCAAATGCTGCAGCCACTCATCAAAATAACGGGTGCGCACAATGATCGAAGCGCCCCTGTCCTCGCCCTTTTCAAGGATAGCGAATCCCTCGCTGCTGGCCAGCAAAGCGGCCCAGGGATCATCGAAGAGCCGATCTGGTCGCTGGCTCTCGACGGCGCGCGCCGCCGCTGTCAGGAAAGCGGTCACGCTGATGCGCTGTTTCGCCGAATCACGCATATCTGTCACAGGGGTCTCCCAGTGTATCGTTTCTGCCATAATCTAGAGCTAGCCATCACTATTGCAAGAAAACAGGCAAATTATATGGTTACAAAGACTTAGTAAGCGCCATCGCATACTTAGTCGCCAGCATCACCGGGAGCCCCTCAATTGAAGAGCTTATTCTGACTGAAGAGCTTGACTTATTTCTTTCTCTGGATCTATGATATAAAGCCTTGTCAATACCTCACTGGGTAGAAGACCCTAAAGAACCGGGCATTTCTATCTATGAAAGGATAGTACCTTCTGCGGATTTATGCAATATTTGCCCGGCATTTTTATATAATCTTAATATTTGAGAATGCCATCATCTGTTAAAATAACTAAGCGAGGAGTCGGCTCTGTGGGAATAACCCTATAAGCAGCACCAGAAAGCGGTTACCGTCTTTCCCCGAATTGTGGAGCTCTATGAATCGAAGAAGGTCAGGAGCCTGATGGTACCAGGCTCCTGGCTCCTTGTTTAGAACAGGAAGAGCCTTGATCGATGTATCGCCTGGACTTTGAAACAATGAAGCAGGTCATGCGCGAACATCGCAAAACCGGACTCCTCTATGCCGACCTTCCCTGGGGAGTCCCGGGGATGCCGGAGCCATGCCGTGTTGAGATCATTCTGCGTGCAGGACAGATTGTCTCCTGCTTCTTCGTTGGCAAGAGCGGGCGGCGTCTGAAAGAAGAAGACGCTTCGTCAAAGCTCGCGCGCCTGGGAAAGCTCGACTGGACTTTTGTTCCTCAAGAGGAAGTGCCCACCGAGTTGCCCTCTGCGCCCGGGCAGGCGAGAAATGTCACCACAGGGCCCTCAGTTTTCCCGCAGCGCCTGCTGCATCTGGAACAGTGGCAGATGGTCGGCTGGTCGCGCATGCATCGCATGGTTTTTGCTCTGGCTGACGGAACCCGTTCTGTCGAGAAAATCGCCGAGATTCTCTCGACCTCTCCCGATGCGGTGCGTGCTATTCTGCGCGATCTCCAATCGATCGGCGTGATCCGTCTGTAGCACCGTGGCGAAGGGGGGACTCGCGATCAGCCGGGCTGGTACTGTCGGGCACAAAGGAGCAGGTTCCTAAGCAGAGGTGGCTCTCTGGGAGAAAGGTGTCTGGTGCGCTTTTCTTTCCCGATGCATATTTCCTTGCTGGTTTCCCAGCTATTCACTTTTACCTGTCTTGTGAGAACAAGGAAGGAAAGGCTTCCCGATGAAAAGGATCACCGTTGCTGATCTCGATACGCAGAGTACCGATGCGCAAGTGCCCAGTTATCTGGCTTCTGACCACCGTGAGAACCCCTGGCTGCGCTGGTGGTACCGGCTGGCCTCCCCTCTGATGCCACCGGCCTCGGCCTCCTTCCAGCGTCGCGAGCTCTTCCGGCGTGGGCGAACCGGCAGCCAGATTCTTCCTGCCCTCTACCTCCTGCTCATCGTGGCTCTGCCTGCCGGTTTCCTTGGCACCAATTTCTACCTGGTGCCGATTGTCATCGTCTGCTTCTTCATGTTGGTGATTGCCACGGTGCTGAACCGTCTGGGCTTTGTCAATGCTGCCGGCTTCATCGTGGTCTTGACCTTTATGTTCTTCCCCATCGCCGATATTGTGACCACCCCTGGCGGTATCAATATGATGGATCTGCCGGTTTTCGGCATGCTGATCCTCCCGCTGGTCTGTGCTGTCTCCTTCCTGGCGCCCTGGTGGGTCTTCGTAGTGGCTCTCATCAACTGTCTCTTTACCTTCTTTGCGCTGACGCAGCTCCCCCAGACGCCCGAGCTGATGGGTATGCTCGAAATCAACTTCACTGGCATCATTAGTCCTATCCTCATCAGCCAGATCATCATCTCGGTCGTGGCCTATGTCTGGGTCAGCAGCACGGTGCATGCTCTGGCGCGTGCTGACCGCGCTGAGGAGATCGCCCGTCTGGAGCATGATCTGGCCCTGCAGGCTGAGGCCGCGGCCCGGCAGAAGGAGCAGTTGGAAAACAGCATTCAGAAGATCGTGGAGACCCATACCCGGGTGGCCAACGGCGACTACAGCGCTCGCGTGCCGCTGACGAGAGACAATGTCCTCTGGCAGATCTCTGGCTCACTCAATAACTTGCTGGCTCGCATGCAGCGCTTGTCTCAAGACTCTGGCGAGCTACAAAAGATGAAACAGGGCTTCTATCAGCTGCGGGAAGAGAACAGGCGTTTGCGTGAGGCCGTCCTGGCCCTTCAGCAACTGCGCGAGGAAGAGGGCCGCTCGCGGGGAACCTCGCCCAATCTCTCGCAGTTTTCGCCCGATGATCCCAGAAAGCTGATGTGGCAGACCGGCGAAGAGCGCTTTTGAGGGGAGTCCCTCTGGCTGGCCAGCGCTGGAGCTGGATGCTCATTCGGGCGTGCGGCCTCGATCTCTGGCCATGCTGTGTCCAGCACTCCCTTGGAGGCAGAGCTGCTATCGAAGACTGAGCAGACGGCAGTCTATCTAGGTCGACTGAGACTCGTCAAACTCAGCTGTCCTCAGATTCTTTTTGGTCTGGGCCCCGGCCAGCCTGCTGGAACTGAAACAAAGACGTGGCTCAGGCGTATTTTCTCTGTGGTATCATACGTACTGGTTAACAAGAAACCGGGCGGCATGCTCCACGAGCTGGATGCTGAGATGGGCACTCGATGAGTCCTTTTGTCGACTATTATGCTGTGTTAGGGATAGAGGCCAGTGCCTCCCCTGCCGAGATCAAGGCTGCTTTCAAGAAGTTGGCGCTTCGCTATCATCCCGATGTCTATAAAGGCGAGGATGCTGAGGAGCGCATGCGTCTGATTCTGGAAGCGTATCAGACGCTCAGTGATGCTGAATTGAGACGTGCCTACGATGAGCGTCGCCGGCAACAGCCTGGCCTGGCAGGGGCGGCTCGCTCAACACTGACGGAGAGAGAAGGTAGCAGCTCTGCTACAGCGGCTAAGACTGAGGTCTCGCCGCAGGCTCGTCGCGATCGCCAACGCCATTATGATTTTCCGACGCTGGATGGCTCAGCGACCATCTATCTAGGCGAGATCATCTACAGTCTGGACGCCGAGCAGGCCGCTACCTTGAGGGAGCAGGGACTGCTGCGCGGTAGCGCTGGCAGTGGCCGGGCCCGCAAAGATGGAACGGTCCATGTGCCGCTCTCGCCGGCTGCGGGATCGTCAGGGGGCGATATGCGCTATTGCCATCGCTGTCGCCATCGTTGGTCTGCTCCCGAGGGGACAGTATCGGCCTCAGTTCAAAGAGTTGCCTGTCCGCGCTGTCAGGCCTACGACTGGGCGGAATATCTGCTGTTGCGCTGTGTTCACTGTCGAGCTGTCTTCGAAAGTGAGCAGATTCGCTATGAGGTCGGCGTCTATCGCTACAGCGGAGGCCGGCTCTGTCCCCCCTACGAGCTTTTTCCGCTCTGCCCTTATTGCGCCCGTTCTCACTGGTGTCCTGCTGAGGAGGCACGTCTTGAGCGAGAGCGGGCAGCAGCGGCGCGACGGCGTGGCCTCTCTTTTCTCCTGGCACTGGTCTTCCTGCTCGCAGTGGTTGCTGCGCTGAGCTTCATGGCCCTGACCACTCTCATCCATTGAGGAGGAGAGGCCAACCTGGTGCTGGCTGAGGCGAGATCTGTTCTTCTCCTTCCCGCCGTCCACAGGATTCTGCCGGTAGTATGGCCTACCAGGGGGAAAGAAGAGACATGTCAGCCTTGCTGTTAGAAGGGATCTATCCGCCGGTCCCAACGTTTTTCTCGCCTGACGAGGAGCTTGACCTGACAACACTGGAGAGCCATCTCCGCTGGCTGGCGGCGAGCGGTATCGCCGGCTATGTGGTCCTTGGCTCTAACGGCGAAGCGCCCCATTTGACCGCTGAGGAGCGAGTGCTGGTCATTCGCACTGCGCGTCAAGTCATCGACCAGCTAGCCTATCCCAAGGAAGCGGCGCGTCCCCGGCTCCACCTGCTTGCCGGTTGTGGCGAACAGTCAACACGGGCCACTGTCGCTGGCTGCGAGCGGGCGGCCCAGGCAGGAGCTGACGCTGTCCTGGTACTGCCTCCTTTCTATTTCCGCGGACGGATGAACGGAGCGGCCCTGCTGGCTCATTATCGGGCAGTCGCTGACGATTCTCCGGTGCCCGTCGTTATTTACAACATGCCAGCCAACACAGCAGGTCTAGACCTGGAGGCATCGCTGATTTGCCGGCTGGCCGAGGAGCATCCCAACATTATTGGCCTCAAAGATAGCGCTGGTAACATTGCCAAACTGGCCCAGATCAGCGGCGAGCTACAGGCCAGCCGTCCCGATTTCTCCGTGCTGGCTGGCAGTGCTGGTTTCCTGCTGCCAGCCCTGGCGGTCGGCGCACGGGGAGGTGTGCCAGCCCTGGCCAACGTCCTGCCACAGCAAGTTTGCCAGGTCCAGACGCTTTTCGCGTCCGGGCGACTGGAAGAGGCTCGCCGTCTACAAGCGCGTCTGGTGGCCCTCAATACCTTGCTGACCGCAACCTATAGCGTGGCCGGACTTAAGGCTGCTCTGCAGCTGCTCAAGGGCTATGGGGGCCGGCCTCGCTCGCCAGTCTTGCCACTGGATGAGCAAGAGCTTGCTCGGCTCAGGGCCGCCCTGGTCCCTTTCATCGACGAGGGCTAAGCTGACAACATGCCGGCCTCTGGCCCAGACTGGACAGGACTGCCAGGCCCACGAGCATGAGGGGCGCTGCTCGCTCGAACAATCGAACGCCGTAGCGGCCCTCGCTCGTCTGAGTCAGGGTTAGCTACTCTCCTGAACTGTGAAGGTGGCCACCTGGGCAAGTTGAGCGTCGCTGCAGTCGGAGGTGGTGCACCAGTAAATCTCGACCGCCCCCTGGCCGGCCAGATTGTAGTAACCGGCAAAGTAGCCGGCGTCGTAGTCTGGTTTCACCTGCAAAATTTTGTTATCAAAAGCGTGTAAATTATTAAGATACCACTTGGCTACCATGTAGCCGCTACTACCGCTCTTTATTTCAAAGGTGGCATAGATAGTTTGGTGCGTCTTAAAGGTCGAGGTCAGGTGAGTTGGCGCCACATCTTTCACCTGATCGGCCATCTGCACCTTAGTGACAATGGCGCTGGCCGAGGTAACGATGGGCGAGCCAGAGGGTGAGGGACCCTGCTGGTTAGAAGAGGCTGGGGTAGTTGGAGCCTCGGTCGCTGTAGGCGTCAGCAGGCTGTTGGCGGTGCCTTCCTCTGCCGCAGCTGTAGCAGCGACAGCGGTGGCAGTTGCATTGATGCTGCTGACCACCGTATTGGAAGCATTGCGAGCCAGAAGGAAGAGACCACCGCAGCAGGCAGCGACGATGACCAGCAGAACGACGCCGGTGATGAGCAAGACCTTGCCAAGGTTGCTCTTACGCGGTGGGGTAGGGGGTGGGCCATAGGGACCTGGGCCGCCGGGTGCATACGGTCCGACTGGGGGAGGGCTATAGGGATCGGTGGGCATATTCGGCGTGCCATAAGGAAACCCTCCCTGGGGACCGTAGTTAGTAGCCGGCGGCGGGGGAGGGGTCTCCTGCTGGGGAGTGGCTGCCACAGTAGGGTCGTAGGGGGTCTGGCCAGCAAGATTATAGGGTGTAGGATTGCCGCAGACCGGGCACGAGGCGGCTCCTGTAGGGAGCGCTGCCCCGCAACGATTGCATTGCATAGGGAAAAACCTCCTCACTCAAGTAGACCAGCAGCCGATGGGTGTTCAGCAGAACCAATGCTGTGGTCCGGGAACCTCTGAACTGAGATACTGGGGAAGCCTGCCTGGACCTGTCTGTCTGTCTGTCTGTCTGTCTGTCTGTCTGTCTGTCTGTCTGTCTTCCTGCCTACCTGCCCTTTTCCCTTCCTTACGGGACGCAGGCATGTTCCTTCTTCCCTCCCAGCCTCTTGCCAGCCGTCCCCTGCTATTGATCCTGTTTCTGCCTGCTCCCCGGCCTGGCTGACTGCTCTCTCAGTCTGACACGCATCATCGTGGCTGCCAGGTGGCAGCTCCTAGCCACCTTTAGAGAAAACGCTGGCAAGGCGATCATTTTGCAGGAAGATTTACTCCTTGCCGAAGCGGAAGCGGGAGAGGGACTGGCTCCCGCCACACCGGGGTTAGCCGGGGTAAAGCAGTCCATCACCCGGTCACAACCGTAAAGGTGACGTGCTGGGCCAGGACGCGGTCCGTGCATTGCGTGGTGCTGGCCCAGTAGAGATCAACGCTTCCTGTCCCGGGCTGGCCGTAGATAGCGTAGGAATAGCCAGTTTGGCTGTAGGGCCTGACAGGAAAAGCAAAGTTAGTCACACTATTGCCATTAAGATACCAGTAAACGCAGACGGCCCCGGCCTGGCCATGTGGATGGAGGCCAAACGTGACATAGATAGCTTGATTCGTCTTAAAAGTAGTCGTCACCTGAGTGGGCTGGCCGGTCTGCGCATTGACAGCGCTGGCCAGCTGAGGCTGATCAATATAGGACTGCCCGGGAAGCGCTGTCGCGGAAGGAGAGGCAGTAGCGCTGGTCTGCGGTGTTGCTAACCCGTTATGGCTTGCCGTGGCGGTCACTGCGTTCTGCAAGCTGGCACTACTCCCGTTCGAGTTAACCACCATATTGGTGGCCATGAACCAGACAAAGAGCAAGATAATAGCTGCTGTTACCAGACAGGCGGCTGAAGCAAAGAAACCCAGGCGAACGTGGCCGGGACGATAAGCAGGAGCGGCGAAGGCGGCACCTGCTGTGGCTGGTGTAGCAGGAGAGAACTCCTGCGGGGGCGCAGCCTGCTGAGGGGGGGCTCCGGCAAGCCAGAGCGGCTGTTGTGCCTGGGGTGGTTGTTGTACCAGCTGAGGCTGGAAGACAGTGGTTGGGCTGGCGGGATCAACGTCGTTCCAGTCCCCCCCTCCTGGCGGCAGGGAAGTTGGCTGGGATGCCGGCCCAGACTGAGGCCAGCTCGGAAAAGGCATTTGCTCAACGGAAGTGGGGGCCATCCCCGCGCTGCCAGGTTGGATCTGGGGCATCGGGGTCGGAACCGCTCCCCATTGGTATTCAAACGGCGCTGCCCTATCAGGGGCCAGAGTCGGTGACGAGGGGGGGACCTGGCCCAGGACTGAGCCACAGCGGGGGCAACGGCTATCTGTCCAGCCTGGCGAGAGCGGCAGGCCGCAGTGTGAGCACCTTCTCATCGGTCGTTTCTCCCATACATGCTTACGAGTGATCTCAGCGTTATTTCCCGTTACTTTTTTAGTAACGGTCAAAGGATGAACCAGCGGGCGGCTCTTCCCCTGAAAAGGCTATCACACATAGGCCGCAGTCAGGCCCGCTGGCGGGAAAAGCCTGGAGAAGGCCAGACAGCTATATACTGGCCGCTATCTATGATATAATGTGGTTCAAGTTCGTAGCGGTCGCTGCTGAACAACCACGGGCAGAGGATAGCACATCTCTCTGAAGCAGAAAGGTTGGATAAGACATCTGGCCTGGTTGACCTGAGAAGATCTGGCCCTTTCCTCTGAGGAAGAGGGCGCATCTTCCATCCGTGGCTGCAAGAAAGGCGGTGACCAGAACAGGGTGACAGGACGTGTCGCAACAGTGTGAAGTGGAGCAGGTGCTAGGCCAACACCTCTCACGGTTACAAATATGTTTACAACGTGCGTCCGGCGCAGGCTCTGGACCCGAGGAAGGGAGCGATGCCTGGCTCTTCTTGCAGGCGCTGATAGGGGAAGATGAAGCCGGGCTGCGGAGTTGCTTTGAGCGCTCGGGGCGCTGGCTGGCGGAGCAAGGGGGAAGATTGGACGCCCGCCTGGAGGCCATGCAGGTCTATATCGATGCCCTCAGCGAGGAGCTACAGGCTATTTTTGCTGATCAGCCCCAGTTACTGGCTGCAGCGCTTGCGCGCCTTTATCGGCTTCAGTCGACCTGCTCGCTGGCCCTGACTCAAGGCTATCAGGAGGCGATGAGTCAGCTTGCAGACCAACAGCGGCACTTGCTGGAACGCCATAGCCGGCATCTCCTGGCTCTGCAGCGCATCAATGGCATCAACAACTCCAGCATGGATCTTGACCAGACGCTGGAGATGACGGCCCGCATTGTGGCCGAGGAGCTGCAAGTCGCGCTGTGCGCAATCTTCTTTTACGATGAGCTGCAGCGCTTGTTGACCCTGCGGGCAACCAATGGCCCAAGACCGCTTGGAGGCATGCATTTCACTCTGCGCCTGGGTGAAGGATACAGCGGCTGGGTGGCAGATAAAGGCCATCCCCTCTTGGTGCGCGACGTGATGAGCGACCCGAACTTTGCAGCTGAGGCCACCACCTACGACACAGAGTATCACGGCCTGATGGCGCTCCCGATTATCTTCTTTGGCTCAGTCGAGCGCCTGATCGGCGTCATCAGCGTGCAGTCGGAGGAGCCGCGCGACTTCACGCCTGACGAGATCAACTTTCTAGAAGTGGTGGCGGGGATCATCGCCATCAATGTCGAAAATGGGCGCCTCTACGAGCAAACCGATGAGCAGCTGCGGCGCAAGGTCCACGAGCTGGCAACTATTCACCGCGTGACCACTGTCATTGCACGCACCTTAAACCTCGACGAAGTGCTGCAGATGATCACGACTCAGGCGGTGCATCTCAGCGGCGCCGAGCGCTCGTGCATCTTCGAACTGGATGCGGAGATGCAGACCCTGCACATTCTGGCCCACTATGGCTTTGGCGGCAGTCAGATCCAGCAGGCGCGTGTCAAAGTAGGCGAGTGTTGCGCGGGGCGTGCTGTCCAGACGGGGCGCCCGATCATGCTCGTCGACTGTTTCCAGCAAGATGAGAAATGTTTCCTGCGGGCTGATCCCTTCATTTCGTCAGAGATCCATTCAGTGCTTTGTGTGCCGCTAGAGGTAAAAAGGAAAGTTTTGGGCTGTATCTGTATCTATAGTAGTCACAGGCACTTGCTGAGTCCTGAGCAGATGCAGCTGGTGGTGACCTTTGCGAATGAAGCGGCCATCGCCATTGAGAATGCGCGTCTCTACGAGGAGACGCGGCGAGGTTTGGAGCTGAAGTCGATGCTGCTGCGCGAGCTGCATCACCGGGTCAAGAATAACCTGGCCACGGTGGCCGGCATTCTCTCGCTGCAGCGCCGGCGGACGCGCTCGCCCGAGGTTGGCAATACCCTGGCGGAGAGCGTCAATCGGGTCCAGGGGTTGGCGGCCACCCATGATCTGCTGGCGCATGAGGACCTTAGCGAGGCGCGAGTTGATGATATTGCACGCAAGATTGTGGGCGTTGCCAGTGCTAATCTCAGTCCACCGGAGGCCCATATTACCTTTAAGGTTGAGCCATGTCCGATCGTCATTCCCTCGCGGGCGGTTACGATTCTGGCCCTGGTGCTCAATGAGATGGTCTCCAATGCCATTAAGCACGGCATGGCTGACCTGAGTGAAGGCACAGTCTTAGTGCGAGGACGTGAAGAGGAGGGCATGGTAGTGGTTGAGGTCATTGATACGGGAAGAGGGCCGAAGAAACCCTTGGAGGAAGAAGAGAGCGGTGAGGGGCTGGGCCTCTCATTGATTCGCAATTTGCTCGCTGATCTGCGTGGGCGCTTCAGTCTACGGCGTGTGAGCGAGCTTGAGCCGCCAGCTAACACGCCTGGCCTCAAACCAATCTGCGGGGGCTATACGGTGGCGGAGGTGCGCTTCCCCCTGACACGCACGCATGCTCTTGCCTCGTAAACTGCCTGAGTCGTACCGGTGAGCTGGCCAAGTGAGTGCTGCACTGCCCCAGAGGCTGGGGTAAAGCCTTACCGTGGAAAGGATAGAGGTCGTGGCCCCGTGTGGGCCTGTTCTGGCTGCTATTGCGGTTGGGAGAAGGTGATGACATGTCTGTTCAAGAGCACAAGCCGAAGATTCTCATTGTTGAGGATGACGAAGCCATTCTTAATGTCCTCAGTCTTTTTCTGTCCTATGCTCACTTTGAGGTACGTGGGGCACGCAGCGGAAAAGAAGCAATGGAGCTTGTGCCCAGCTTTGGGCCGCAGCTCATTGTTCTCGATCTGAACATGCGGCCTATTTCTGGCTGGGAGGTGCTGCATTGGTTACGTGCCAGCAAGCTGAGTCCCCCCATCCGCGTCCTTGTCTTGACAGCCTCGACACGTTTGAGTGAGCAGGTGCGTGGTCTGGAGGAAGGGGCAGTTGACTACTTAACCAAGCCGACGCAGCCGAGTGTCCTGGTTGAGCGCATTCGGAGTATTCTGGCCATGAGCGACGAAGCGTTGCTTTCGCTGCTCCAGAAGCGCCTGCAGCAGCAGCGTCGCGTTCTGGAGCAGCTTGTTCAGGCTAGCAAGGATGAAAAGATGAATGTTTCTATTATCAAGACCTGTTAAACGGGGACGGTGATAAGAGCGTGTCCACAGGCAGTACAGAAGCGAGTGCTGGCCAGGTGGATGCGTCCGCAGCCGGGGCACTGGTTGATTGGGCAGCCGCAGCGGGTGCAGTAGCGCATGTGGGGTTTATTCAGATGCTGGCAATTAGGGCAGAGGTAGCCAGTGGCATGTGGTTGAGCTGCTCCTCCGGGTGAGGCGGGTCTGGCTGGTAAAGCGGCTGGGGCTGCCTGGGCAGGCTGTGGGACTGGTGGGGAGGGCGGGACGAAGCGCTCCCCTGGATAGGCTGGTTGGTAGGCTGGCAGTCGACCGGTAGCATGGATTGCCAGATCGAGCGCATCGGCCAGCTCGCTGGCGCGTTGGTAGCGCTGGGCGGGGTCCTTCATCAGGGCAGTCAAGATCACTCGCTCCACCGGTAGGGGCAGAGTGGGATTGAAGCGGCTTGGTGGTAGAGGTGGCTCGTAGAGGTGGCTGTGAGCCAGGGCCGGGTAATTGTCGCCGAGGAAGGGAGTGCGACCGGTCACGGCCTCGTAGAGCATGACGCCCAGGGCATAGATATCGGCCCGTCCATCGACCTGCCCGCCCATACACTGCTCAGGGGACATATATTCAGGGGTGCCAACGCCGGCGCCCGGGCGTGTCAGCTGCTCGTGGCTGCTTGCCAGGACCTTAGCGATGCCAAAGTCCGAGAGAATAGGGCGGCCCGAGCGATCCATCAACACATTGACCGGTTTCACATCGCGGTGAATGATCCCCTGGTCGTGAGCATAGCTGAGGGCGTCGGCAATCTGACGAAAGACATGTGCGGCCTCTGTCAGATCCATCGTTTTCCCCTGGGCGCGGAGCTGGTCAAGCCGCTGCTTCAGTGTCCCCCCATCGACCAATTGCATAACGATATAGAGCAGCCCATTATATTCGCTGGCGTCATGGACCGTGACGATATTGGGATGAGACAGGCGAGCGACCAGGCGGGCTTCGAGGTTAAAGCGCTCGACGAAGCTGCGGTCTGAGGCGTACCAGGGCGGGAGCACTTTAATTGCGACCTCGCGATCCAGATTTTCCTGGCGGGCGCGATAGACGCGGGCCATGCCGCCCTGGCCCAGCGGGGCCAGAATCCGATAGTTTCCGAGTGTTGCTCCGATCAGCTCATCGTGTTGTGGCTGCACAACTCACCCCATTGAAGAGGGCACCCTGTTGGAGGCTGCGGGCCAAGAGGCCAGCAACCAGCCGCGGCATCCAAAGTGATGCGACGCGGCGGGTGCCCGACCGATGTGACACACGTTCCGGGCCTGCCTGACCTGGCGAAGGGAGGCAAACCCGGGGCCGAAGAACCAAACCAACAAGCCAGACCCAAGGAAGAGTACCGTGCCAGGCTGCAGGAAGCCAGCCGGGCCGGATGCCAGTACGCTGAGCCACCACAGATCTGTCATCAACGTTTGGCGAAGACAAGCACGGTTTGCCCGAGCTGGATCTTATCCCCCTCCTGGAGCGGATAGGGCTGGTACTTAGTGATCGTCTGGCCATTCAGCCGGGTTCCGTTGGCGCTCCCCTCATCTTTCAGGGCATAATTGCCATTGCCCATATTGATGATCGAAGCGTGCAAGCGAGAGACAGCCAGGTCCTCCAGGAAGATATCGCTTTCGCGGCTGCGCCCGATGCTGAGCGAGTCCTTGCGGATCTCGTAGACGCGACCGGCCTCCTTCCCTTCTTCGACGCGCAAGATCCCGATTCGACCCTGCGGTCCTGTTGCGCGCAGCATCGTCTTATCGGCCTCGGAGAAGGCGGAAGGAGTAAGCTCCTGGGGTTGACCGAACTGGCCGGGCTGGCCAGCGGGGCCGGTGGGAGCGAAGCCGGGCAGAGAGACTGGCTGCTGAGCCTGCTGAGGCGGCTGCTGCCAGGGGCTGCCGGTGGGCGAAGGAGGCGCAGGTGTGGCGGGGACCTGCCCCATCAAGCCGGCACCCTGTGGAGGCTGGAGTCCCTGGCCCCAGGGCTGGGAGGGAGAAGCGCCCTGGGCCTGAGCCTGGGCCCAGGGGTCGGCAGATGCAGGCTGTCCTGTTTGTTGCCCGCTCTGACCCCAGGCAGGCATCCCTGTTGAGCCAGAAGGCGGCTGCTGGGTCTGCTGTGACAGGCTCCAAGGCGCAGTGTTGCCACTCTGCGGGGCGGGCTGGCCCCACGGGTTCTGAGCACCTGCCAGCGGCTGGCTCTCCCAAGGCGAAGCGGGGTTGCCGGCAGGCGCACTATCCCAGCTCGCGCCCGAGGGAGAAGGTGCTCCCTGGGCCTGCCCCGGGGGCATCCCCCACGGAGGGCTTTGCGGTTGCGCTTGAGCACCCCAGGGAGACATTTGCTGTGCTGGCTGCTGGGCCTGGGGCTGAGGCTGGGGAACGGACCAGGGAGCTGGCTGGGGCTGTGCTCCTGCGGCTCCTGCGCTGCTACCACTCCAGGCGCCCGGCTGCTGAGCCTGAGCTGGATTTTGGGCGCTCCAGGGCGAGAAAGGAGGCTGCTGCTGTGGTTGGGCCGCCATGCCTGGGCCGGGGCTGCCCCATGCGCCGGGCTGCTGTGCTTGGGGAGGCTGGCCCCAGAACTGGTCGGGGGCGTTCCCCATCGCTTGCTGGCCCCACCCTCCGGGGGCGGCCTGGCGCTGCCATTCTGGCACCTGAGCCTGCGCGGCGCTCGTCTCCTCATCGCGCTTCTTGCCGCTGCTGCGTATCAGCAAGATGGCCCCCACGATCAGGATGATAACGACGACCGCTGCAATGACGAGGATGAGCGGACTCGAGAGTAGATTATGCATACTGGTTCACCCCTCCGAGTTGTAGGAGCTGCCTGGCCGATCCACATATCCTCGCGGAGAAAGCGACCGCGTGGGCCGTCCCTACAACTGCAAAATAGCGTAATAGCTCAGCGCAGTTCAAAGCGAACCTCGACGCTGCCGAAGCGGAGAATATCTCCATCCTTAAGTACATGCTCCTCATGCGGTGCAAGAACCACTCCATTTAAGCGGGTTTTATTCAGAGCGTTCAAGTCCTCAACGGTAAAAGTACCATGCTGATTGCGGATATAGGCATGCCGTCTGCCAACTGTCTTATCCATGAGATTAATCTCGGGGTAAATCCCAAGAATGGGATCGTGGCGACCGACAACCATTTGCTCACCGGTAAGAGGAAAGACCTGGCCCGTAGCGATAACGACCAGGCGGGCCTGTTTTTGAGGAGGCATGCGGGGAGGAGCGGAGCGCTCTCCCTCGGGGGGCTCGGCACGCTCATCAGCGCCCACCTCGTGGACACGCTGCTGCAGCTGCTCCAAGGCGGCCAGGAACTCCTGGGGAGTCTGATAGCGCTCTGCAGGCGCCTTGGCCATCGCCGTCTGGAAAAACTGGTCCATCTCCGGCGGCAGCCCTGGCCGCTGCCGGCAGATCGAGGGCACTTTCTCGTTCATGTGCTTGATGACTATATCGACCGCTGTCTCACCCTCGAACGGCGGATGGCCGGTCAGCATTTCAAACAGGACGGTGGCGACCGAATAGAGATCCGAGCGGGTATCCGCCGAGCGCCCGCTCTCGGCCTGCTCGGGCGCAATATAGTAAGGAGTGCCCATGAACATGTTTGACCGGGTCAGGGTAACCGTCTCGCTGCTGCGTGCTAGCCCGAAGTCGGTGATTTTGACGACATCCTTCGTGTTGATCAGGATGTTCTGGGGCTTGATATCGCGATGAACTACGCCATGCCGGTAGGCAACGTCCAGACCCTCGACGATCTGATGCGCATAGTTGAGCGCGCGCGAGGGCTTCAGTGGCCCATAGGTAATCGTATGGTACTTGAGGTTCTGCCCATCGATGTAATCCATCACGATAAAGTGCATGTTGTGGTCTTCCCCATAGTCGATGATGCGCACAATATGGGGATCACTCAGGTGCAACAGGATGCGGGCCTCACGCTGAAAACGGGCCAGCAGCTCGCTGTCCCCCGCCAGCTCGACGTGCAAGACCTTGATGGCATAAATATGGTTGTTTTCGAGGTCACGAGCAACATAGACGGTGGCGAAGTTGCCCCGCCCTCTTTCGTCAATCAGTTTGTAGCGACCCTTGATGACACGCCCGATCATGTCACCGTCCATGGCGCAATCTCCTACTTAAAGGCTATTCCTCGCGGCTATTATAGCATCATTCCCTGTCTCATGTCATTGGTACGTGGCTTTTTTCATCGCTCCCATCTCGGGAAACCGGTGCTGACAGACCGGGTAAGACATAGTAATAGGCTACTCTTCGAGCAAACTCCTCTGCACTTCTTGCTTCGCAGGCCAGGAACGCATATAGTGATAACGAAGGCTCGCCGACCTTCCTCTGCCTTGCGTGAGGAGGATCTACTGCGAAAAGGCCCTTTTCCAGGATGATGGCGCCAGCATTCCCTACTGTAGAGTAGACTCTTTCTTGACCAGTAGTGATCTTCCTATATTGTCTAGCTTTGTTCGATAAATCTGGATGAGGAGGAGACAGCTGATGGAGACTATTCGCGGCGTGCTGCTGGATATTGATGGGGTGCTGCATGTGAGTATGCAGCCCATTGAGGGCGCTGCCGAGGCGCTGCGCTGGTTAGAGCAGCAGGGGTATCGCTATGCCTTTGTAACCAATACCACGACTATGGCCCGTCCGACACTGGCGCAACGTCTCCAGGCGATCGGGCTGCCAGTCTCTGCTGAGCAGCTTATTACGGCTCCTGTAGCGACCGCCGCCTATTTGCGCCACGCCTATCCAGGCAAACGCTGCTGGCTGCTCAGTAAGGGGGATACGGCGGCGGATTTCGCTGGCGTTGAACTGGTTGAGCCTGGCAGCTCGGGAGCGGAGCACGTCGATGTAGTGGTGATCGGAGGGGCCGAGGAACTGCTTTCCTATGAGAATATGAACCGGGCTTTTCGCCTGCTGATGGCTGGCGCCGATCTGGTCGCCATGCATAAAAACCTCTACTGGCGTGTGAGCGATGGGTTGCGCCTCGATAGCGGGCCGTTCGTCTCGGCTCTAGAGCTGGCCTCTGACAAGCAGGCCGTGATCATTGGAAAGCCCGAGCGGGCCTTCTTCGCGGAGGCTGTACGCTTGCTCGGAACGGAGCCGGAGGAGACGCTGATGGTAGGCGACGATCTTGTCAATGACGTTCAGGGGGCCAGGCGGGCCGGTCTGCGGGCCTTGCTTGTCTGCACTGGCAAGCACGGACCGGATACGCCTCTGCTCAGGGAGTGCCCGCCGGAGGAGCGGCCCGAGGCGTTGCTGCCTTCGGTAGCGGCTTTACCTGACTATCTTGCTGGCCAGAGCTGAGGGGGGATGAAGCCGGTCCGGTCAGGCGGGCGACCTGGTGTGCTCTCGCCTTCCGCGGAAAAAGCGGCGAGCTAGAGAGCGAGCTAGCTTGTCGCCTCCTCCCCGTCCTTCGCCTCCGTTGGTGCCTGCTCATGGCCGTTGATCAGTTCGAAGCGCATTTCAATATTGCCGAAGCGGAGGATGTCGCCGTGCTTGAGCGCCCGCTCTTCGCCCGGTGGCAGGAAGCGACCATTGAGGCGAGTGCGGTTGCGTGAGTGGAGATCCTCAATGGTAAAAAAGGTGCCCTGCCGATTGCGGATGCAGGCATGGCGTCTGCCCACCATCTTGTCGGCCAGGCTGATATCGGGATAGAGGTTACGCATAGGATCACGTCGCCCAATGATTATCTCCTGATTGACCAGGAGAAAGACTTCCCCCGTGGCCAGGTGAACGAGTCGGGCTGCGGCTCGTGGAACTGGGGCCTTCTCTGTGGCGGCTGGGGCCTCGATCACGGTGCTTTGCTCAGGAAGGGCCAGCGGATCAGCCGGGACCCTGGGCTGGCTGGTCTGCTGAGGCAGGCTGACCGCGGCGCGGCGCAGGTTCTGCAGCGCATCGATAAATTCCTGGGGCGTTTGATAGCGCCGTTCGGGGCGCTTGGCCAGGCCTTTTTGGAAAAACTGGTCAACGATGGGGGGGAGATCGGGACGCAGCGGGTGCAGCGCTGGAATAGGCGTACTCTTATGCTTGACAATCAACTCCATCACATTGCTGCCCCGGTAGGGCGGTTGGCCAGCCAGCATCTCGAACAGGATGGCCGCCAGTGAGTAGAGGTCAGAGCGAATGTCTGCCGCATGGCCACTGTCGATCTGCTCAGGTGAAATGTAGTAGGCTGTGCCCATAAATTCATCGGTCTCGGTGATCGTCGGGGTATCCTTGGCCCGCGCCAGACCAAAATCAGTGATTTTTACCTCTCCCCGGTTATTGACCAGGATATTCTGCGGTTTCAGGTCGCGGTGCACAATGCCGCGACAGTTAGCCGCTTCTAAACCAAGAGCAACCTGCTCAGCATAATCCAGAGCAGTCTCCAGGGGGAAGGGACCGCGACGCTGCATGATGGTTCGCAGGTTATGGCCATCGACGTAATCCATGACGATGAAGTGGACTTGTCCATCCCAGCCGTAGTCGATGACATGGACGATGTGAGGATCATCAATGCCCAGTGGGAGCGAGGCCTCGCGCTGAAAACGCTGCAGAATCTCCGTATTGCGTAAAAATTTATCGTGCAGCAGTTTAACGGCATAGAGATAGTTGGTTTCCAAGTCGCGGGCAATGTAGACCGAGCCAAACGCTCCTTCTGCAATCTGGTCAATCAGTTTGTAGCGCCCTTTGACCAAATAGCCGAGAAAGGTGTCGTCCATAGAAACAGCTCCTCCTCCTGACTTACCTGACCGTCTCGACTGACGCAACCGCGCTGTCTCCGTTTCACTATATCATAACGACCGGAGGAGACCGAAACCAAACTGACCAAGAGTGGCCGCGAGTACGAGGACGTTGCGCAGCAAAATAATCTCGAAGAAGCCGGGCAACGTTTGCGCGACCTGGGGCGCACTAGTCGGGTCAGCCAGATGCGGGTAGTAGAAAACGTAGATTGAACTTGTCAGCAGGCAGATGACGATCCAGAGGAGCCGCCAGGAGCGAGCACGGGAGGAGGGAGTACGGTTCAGAGTGGCACCGACAACCACGGGAATGACCCAGAGGAGATATTGCGGGCTAAAGACCTTCCCAGTGGTGATGAGCAGCAGCAAGAGGGCGAGCATACTCTCCCAGAGGTCGAAGACACCTTTGTATTGCAGCCAGAGCGTCAGCAGGAGGCCAAGGCAGAGCAGGCAGGTCAGGAGCAGGCTCACGGTGGGCGCCAGAGGGCTGACGACGTTGAGGGAGCCGTAGCTAAAGAGAAGCTGAAGCGGCTGACCGAAGGCAGCCAGGTTGCTGAGCCAAAGCAGGCTCGCGGCCAACGATTCAATCTGAGGAGGCCGCTGGCTGAAGTAGCGCAGCGGTTCTAGCAGGGCGCCTGTAGGGTTGAGCAAGGCGAAGAAAGCGCTGACCAGCGCCACGGTGGCGCCAAAGAGCAGTAGGTGGCGCCAGCGCCAGGCTGCAATCCTGGGCAGCGGCTCCTGACCGGAGCTGAGAGACTGCTGTTCGGCCAGAAAGAGCGCCGGCAGCCCCACCAGGGGATAGAGCTTGAGAAGCGTACCGCCTGCCAGAGCGAGGTAGGCCAGGGCCCACCGTTCGCGTCGGGCTGCCACCAGGCAGGCCAGGACACACAAGGACGGCAGCAGATCGTAGCGCACCTGAAGAAGGGGGCCACCTCCCACGATGAGCAGCAGCGTGCCACCCAGTGCGGCCTGGGGCGAAACGAAGCGGTACAGCAGCCAGACCAGAGCAGCGGCCACACCGAGCATCAGCAGCGCAAAGGTTAGGGTATAGTACGGGAGCGGAACCAGCAGCGGCAGAGAGAAGGGAACAAGTGTCAGCGGAGGATACTCTTGTGGTAGAACGTGAAAGGGAGGCTGGACTCCATGAAGCGGGAGAAAGGTGCACTGCTGCGCCGGCAGCCAGTGCAGGGCTGCGCTGCCGAACCAGAAAAGCAGAGCATAGCACTGGTAACGGAGCAGGTCAGTTGGTGCAAGGAAGACTTGCCAGGCACTCTCAAGGAAGAGCATTGTGCCGGGCAAGAAGAGCAGCCAGGGAGCTGGCCACCGGCGCAGGCCACGTGCCCAAAGGAGAGGGGAGCGTCGCATAGCCATCGCGCACTCAAGAGGCGGAGGTAGGCGTCGAGGAAGCGGAGTCGCGTTCAGCCAGCATTTCCACGAAGACCTCGTACGTCTTGCGAGCGATCGCCTCCTGCGTATAGTTTTTCAAGATATGCTGACGGGCCTGGCGTGCCAGGCGCTGATAGAGGTCCTGGTCCTCAAGCAAGCGTCGCACGCACTCAGCCATTGCGCGGGCGTCGCCCTCGGGGAAGATCAGGCCGCCATCGCCTACGGTCACCGGGATCTCACCCGAGCTAGAACCAACCACGGGCACCTCGCAACACATGGCCTCGGCCATTGAACGTCCAAACTGCTCCATCCAATTGGGGCGGGTCAGCGAAGGCTGCAGCAGCACATGCATCTTGCGCATCTCGTCAGGCACCTTATAGCTCGGCAAGCTGCCCAGGAAGGAGACACGTTCTGCCACGCCCAGGCGCTGGGCCATCCGCTCCAGCTCATCGCGCAACGGTCCGTAGCCGATAAAGACCACGCGGCAACACGCTGGCAGCATGGCCAGAGCCTCGATGATCAGCGGCACGCCCTTCTCCTCCTTCAGGCGACCCACGTAGCCCAGAATAAACGGCTCTCCTGGCTGGTAAGGCCGGCGTTGGGGATCGGGGTAGTGCAGGCTTGGCTCCGCCCCGAACTGTGCAATCAGATGGATCTTGCCCTTATAGCCCTTACGGCGCAGCACTTCGCCCGCCGCCTTATTGCAGGCTTGAGCGTGTCTGGCGTGTTGGTAGCAATACAGCTCAAACTGCCGGAAAGGAGGGGGATAGCGGCGATAAAGGTTTTGGAACGTCGAGAAAATCGGCAGTGCCCCATAGCGTCGGGCCAGGCGGATTGCCTGGTAGGTTGCGAAATTATACGGCTCCTCATCGACATGCACGATATCGGGGTGCACGCGACGCATAATACTATTGAGCTGAGGATAGTAGTGGATATGGAAATGGCCATTGAGAGCCATCGGAGTCACGATTAGCTCATAGCCCTCCAGGTAGACCCGTTCCAGCTCCTGCTTACTGCCATCGTCGGCCAGCCAGTAGGGGGGGGTCACGGCGATCAGCTCGATGTCGGGGCACTTAGCCAGCTCCTCCAGTTTGCGGTGAGAAGTGCCGGCGACGTAGGCCTTAGAGATTGTCAGAACGCGCATTGCACTAAGCTCTCTCCAGCGATAAAGCTGCTTCATAGGCAGCCAGCGTCTCGCTTGCGGTCCGCTGCCAGCTGAACTGCGTAGCGCGGCGCAGCGAGCGGGCGCGCAGGTCTGCCTCAAGTCTCATGTCACTGAGAACAGCATACATTGCGTCGACGAGGGCGTCCAGATTGGTAGGATCAACGCATAGAGCGGCGTCGCCCACCACTTCAGGCAGCGAAGTCCGATTGGAGCAGACCACGGGGGCGCCGCAGGCCATTGCTTCCAGCGGATCGAGGCCGAAGCCCTCGTAGAGCGAAGGAAAAACGAAGAGGCCGGCGCCGCTATAGAGAGCGGGTTTATCTTCATCGCGCACGAAGCGCACGATCACCTTATCGGCAATGCCCAGCTCAGCGGCCACCGGGCGTGGATCGGAGAAGCGGGGGCCACGCTGTCGGTCGGGATCGCCCGAGATCAAGAGGCGCAGATCTGGCTCGCCCAGGCGCTCGTAGACGCGCGCGAAAGCGCGCACCAACTGCGGAACATTCTTGCGTACGTCCAATCCCCCAAGATAGAAGACATAGCGCTGATGCTCGGCCAGGCCGTAACGTGCGCGCGCTCTGGCCAGTTGCTCGGGGTCATGCACGGGGCGATACTCCTCGCCGGCGGCCTCGTAGATCACGCGGATGCGCTCAGGAGGCAGCTTCAGCGTTTCGACGATATCGCGCTTTGCGTGCTCGGAGACCGTAATGATCAGGGTTGCGCGCCGCACCGCATAGGCGATGAGCTGCATATAGGCCTCGATCTTGGCCCCGGCGCGATAAATAGGCAGATGCCAGGGAATCACATCATGCACCGTGACAACGACTGGCATAGAGGCCCGCAGCGGTGGTGCGAAATAGGGAATATGGAGCAGATCAACGCCGTGGTGCCGGGCTGCGCGCGGCGACGTCATCTGCTCCCAGAACAGTTTTTCAACGTTCTCGCTCCGGGCCAACAGAGAGGGAACAGGAGCCGCGACATAGCGCATATGGCCAGAAAGGGTGAGTGGTGGCGGCTCAGGGCGTGGTCCCAACAGGACATACTCGTGGCTCTGATCAAGGGTAGCCAGGGCCTTGAGCAGGTGCAGCAGATACTGGCCGCTCCCGCTAGCGGGGTAGCGAAAGAAGAGGGCATTAATGCCGATCCGCATAGGAAGCCTCCAGCGTAGTGAAGTCCGTGAGGCCCTCATAGAGCTTCTGATAGACCAGGAGCATTTTACGGGCCGAGGCCTCCCAGGTATAGCGTTTCACCTGCTCATAGCCCCTTTGGCGCAGCTCCTGGCAGAGCTGCTGATCATCGAGCAAGCGTGTGATCGCGGAAGCCAGGGCCTCGGCGTCATAAGGGTCGACCTTGAGGGCGGCCTCGCCGACCACTTCGGGCAGCGAAGAGGTATTCGAGGTGACGACGGGGGCGCCGCAGGCCAGTGCCTCCAGGGCGGGCATACCGAAGCCTTCATAGAAGGAAGGATATGCGAAGACATCGGCCATACTATAGAGCATCACCAGATCGAGCGTGCTGACGTGCCCCAGAAAACGCACCTTCTCCGTCAGACCCAGGCGGACCACTTCCTGCTCGGTCTCCTCATAAAGCCAGCCCGGGCCGCCGACAATGACCAACATTTTCGGGCGCGGCTTGCGGTTCAGGGCCTGATGGAAAGCGCGGATCAGACCCAGGTGGTTCTTGCGCGGCTCCTTTGTTCCCACCGTCAAGACGAAGGGGTGTTTCAGACCATACTTATAGCGTGTGGCCTCCAGCAGCACGGGATCGGTCACGCGCCGGAAGGCGCGGCCCACTCCAGGAGAGATAATGACCATCTTCTCCGGGGGGATTGCCAGATACTTGGTAAGCGTGCGAGCCGAAGCCTGAGAGACCGTGGCGACCACATCGGCGCTGCGAGCTGCCCGTGGAACCACCCCGCGCAGGTAGGCGGCCAAGGAAGGAACAGCGTACTGTGGATACTCCAGGAACGCCAGATCATGGATCGTCACCACGGTGCGCGGGTGGCGACCAAAGCGGCTGAAAGGCGGCAGAACAAAGTCCGGGCCGTGGTAGAGGTCGACAGGGCCGGTGAACCAATTCGCGTAGGGAGGGAGCTGCCAGCGATACCAGAGAATATTGAGGTAGCGCTCAGGAATAGGAATGCGCCGAATCGTCACATGCTCAGCTTGAGGGAAAGTGCGTCCCTCCTGGGGGGGCTGGCTGCTCAACAGGACATAACGATTCACCTGATCTTGAGCGAGCAGGGCCTCAACCAGGCAACGGATATAGGTCCCGATGCCTGCCCCCTGCCTGATAGCCGTCGTGTAGTCAATGGCAATGCGCATAAAGACATCCCTGGCCTTTGTAGAGATCTTACCGATGGATGATTGAGCGCTGCTCGACCAATGGCGCCAGGCCGGCCAGCCTCCGCTCATGATCGCCGGCCAGCCAGCCAGCGAACAAGCAAGCAGGCAAGCTTGCTGGCCTGGTGCTTGCCCAGCCTGCGACCCTGCTCACCTTTTGTTTGTTCTGGCGATCAGAGCCTTTTCCTACCTGCCTGGTGGCGAATGGAAGAGGAGCAGAGGCAGGGCATGCGAGAAGAGGCCGGAGAGCAAGGCGGGCTTGCCTGCCAAAGGCCGACAATCCTGCCGCGGGCCACAGAGACCCAACCCGAAGCAACCCAACCGTTTGAGTCAGCGCGCGGAACAGTAACGACTCGGATTGGTTCAGCCAAACCATGTCGAAATGACGAAAGAGGGGCGAGACGCCACGGTGATGTAGGGCCAGGCAAGCAAGCAAGCAAGCAAGGACAGTGCTGGCGACTCTCGCCCCAGAGTAAGCCGGGCGGACCGGCGTGCCAGGCTAGCCGGGCGGCCAGCCGAACGGGCGTCCGCCCAAGAGATGGAAATGCAGATGAAAGACCGATTGTCCGGCGTCGGGTCCGACATTAGTCACGAAGCGATACCCACGCTCGGAGAGGCCGAGGTCCTGAGCGAGCTTATTGGCGACGGTGAAGAGGTGGGCGAGCAAGGTCCCATCCTGCTCTGTCACCTCCTTCATCGAAGCCAGGTGGCGCCGCGGAATCAACAGCACGTGATGGGGTGCCTGCGGATTGATATCCGCGAATGCGACGACCTCAGCATCCTGATAAAGGATCGTGCTCGGGATCTCGCCGTTAGCGATCTTGCAGAACAGACAGTCTTGCATAGTTGCCTTCCTCAAGCCAAGAGCGGGCTGGGGCTGCTGGCTCACCCGCGCCAGCGGAAGAGCAGACGAGAGACCAACCCGACTCTTGCCGATTACTCTTCCGAGACCGGCTGGCTCTCAGTGGCGTGAGGTGTGGCTTCGACGCTTCCAGAGCCAGTGCTCTCCCGAGAGAGAGAGACGATCTCGGGAGTGGGCGAGGTGACCATAGTACCAGCCGGCAAGACTGGTACCGCTTGCTTATTGTCCCCGGCCTGGACACCCGTTGTCAATTCCTGGGTATGCAAGCTAGGATCATTGTACTGCGGCAGCTTTAGCTCCTGGCGGATGAGGCGGATCGCCTGGTAAACCACAGCGGGCTTGAGCGAGAGCTGCTGCGCGATGGTACGATGGACGCCGATTGGAGGCACAGGGAGAAACGGCTCATACAGGGCTCGGATCTTCGCCAGTTCTTCGCTGTTCCCTCGGTAAGGCTGGACCTCCCACCAGCTTGGCAGCCCCTCGCGCTCGCGCAGGGCCTTCACGATCTTCTTCACTGCCGATTTAGGGATACTCAGCTCATGGGCAATCCGTGTACGGATGCCATCGAACTCAACAGGCTGGGCCAACTCCTTGTAGCGCGCTTCGACCAGGGCCACCTGCTCTGGAGTAGGCACGAACGGAGCCGGCGGAGGAGTTTTTTCGTGCTTGGGCTTGACCGGCTGTGGGAGAGGCTTCGCTGCTTTTGCGGGCTCCTTTGCCTGCCGATGATGGGGATGGGGATGGTGGTGGGAAGCCTGGCCCGATCCTGGCCGGGTGCTCCCTTTCCCGCTGGGGCCGAAGCCGAAGCCAGCAGCAGCGCCAGTAGATCTGGAGAAAGGGCCGCTCTGGCGGGGACCACGTGCAGGACCGCTCTCCACGGGAGAGCGTGGACGCTGGCCCAACGTAGAGTAACCGCCGCGGAAGAGAGGACCTCGGCGCTCCGCTTCCCAGTATTGAGCGGGGCCGCGTGGCCCTGGCCAGTCCCGTTCCCGTTCCCGCTCTCGCTCTGCACGCAGAGGGCGCTCCGCAGCTCGTGGCCGTGGGCCTTCTCGCCCTGGGGGGCGCGTCTCGGCAGGGAAGCGGGAGGCTGGTCCCTGCGGTGAGCGGAAACGCGCAGGTGGCTCTGGCTCACTGACCTTGATATCCTGCAGATGATCAAGCCAGTGGTTCGTCCCTCCCGGAGAACTGGGGGGACGCGGGGGCGGCGGCACTGGACGGGGCGCGCTCACTGGTCTCTGCGGCCCTGTTTTAGTGACCTGCTTCTCTCTCCGCGATTTCTGATTACACTCAGGGCAAAGGGCATCTTTAGCATTAACCGACTGGAATCGCTTGCCGCAGTTGATGCAGCGCATCTTGACTTTACTCATGCAGTTCTCCCTGTACCGCTGGATACAAGAACTTCTCTCACTCGCGTCGGAATGCACTTCCTAGTATAGCAGCTTTACCCGGAGCGTCAATTGTCTTAGAAAAAGATCCTGTTTCCCCATTGATATTGCCGAGTGCGCAATAATGCTTAGTACCGGAACATCTGTCAATTGTCCGCTCCCGGGGAAGGCTGACGCCCGTTCTGGAAAAAGCGGTAAACCTCTTCCAGCCGATCAGTGCGACGCGCGGGGGGGAGGGCCTGCAAAATCAGCCGGCCATAGCTCTTCGTATAGATGCGGCTATCGAGAATGGCCATGACGCCGCGATCCTCGCGCGTGCGCAGCAAACGGCCCAAGCCCTGCTTGAGGCGCAGCACGGCCTGGGGGAGAACGTAGGAACCAAACCAATTCTCGCCAGCCGCTTTCATAAGCGCGATGCGGGCGGCGTGGACCGGGTCGTCGGGCGGGTCGAACGGCAGCTTGTCGATGACCACCAGCGAGAGGGCTTCCCCGGGGATATCGACCCCTTCCCAGAAGCTTTTGAGGCCGAAGAGGAGCGCGGGCTCCGCTCTGAACTGGCGCAGCAGCTCACTGCGCGGCCAATCGCCCTGGCGTAGCAAGCGGAAAGGCAGGGCGCTTCCCTGCAGCAGCTCGTAGACTGCATCCAGCATACGCTGGCTGGAGAAGAGCAAGAAGGCGCGGCCTTGGGAAGCATTGACCAGGTGCAGCATTTCCGCGGCGATGGCCTCGATATAGCGTCGCACGGCCTCGCCCCCGCCGTAGGCTGGTTCGGGCAGATGGCGCGGCAGGTAAAGCAGGGCGTTCTGCTCGTAGTCAAAGGTCGGAGGAAGAATCTGTTCTTCTACCTCTGGCATCTCCTCATAGCTGAGGCCGATGCGCTGTCGAAAGTAAGCGAAGTGGGGACCTTTCTCCTCTGGCCGCAGCGGATGGGGTCCCGTGGTGGCCAGGGTGGCCGAGGTGAAGATGAGGACTGGGGTTTTCAACAGTTTCTCGCGCAGCCAGGAGGTCACATCGAGCGGAGCCGCTGAGACCTCGATATGGCTGCCGCGTTGCCCTGGTTGCATCACGCGCTCTAGGTAATAGACATAGCGCTCGGGATGATTGACGGCGAACACGGTGCGAATGTGCTCAGCCAGATTCTGCGTGCGCTTGAGCAGTCGATCGTAGAGGGTGCTCTCCTTTTCGGGCAGGTCGCGGGGGCGCTCCTGGCGTAGAGAATCGGCGAGCTGGGCGATGACTGTCGCTAGCTGCAATCCTTCCTCCAGTGGTTCTTGGAGGTTCAAGCGGGCACCAGGTCCGTAGGAACGAGCCAACTGCTCCAGGCGGCGCCAGGTTGTGAGCCAGGCGCGCTCGGCCTCGTCCTGGAGGCTCAAGCGGCTATGCTCCTTCAGCATGCGCTGGGCGAGCAGGGTGCGGATCTGGTTGGGGCTGATGGTGATAGTGAAGGCCCGGGTTGCCTCCTCTTCAAGATGGTGAGCTTCGTCCAGCACGATGATATCGCGCTCGGGGAGCAGGTGGCCCTCCAGGGCTGCATCGAGCAGCAGCAGCGTGTGATTCACCACGATGATCTGCGCCTGCTCGGCGCGCAGGCGCATCTGCCGGACGTAGCAGTCGAAGAAGAAAGGGCATTTGCTCCAGGCGCACTGGTCGCGCTCGGCCACAACCCGGCTACGCAGGTCGGCGGAGAGAGGGAAATCGAGGCTCTCAATATCGCCGTTGAAATCGGCGCCGGGGTCCTGGGTCAGCTCGTAGAGCCGGCGAAACTCGCGATTTTTGGCGTAGAGCTGCATGCCGAGGCGCTCGCTTTCGAGGCGATCCAGACAAAGATAGTTGCCCATACCTTTGACCAGGGCCGCCTCAAAAGGCTTGATGTGCTGCTGGACGAAAGGAATATCTTTGTAAAAGAGCTGCTCTTGAAGTGCTTTGTTGGCAGTGCTGATAATGGCTACGCGGCCCGAGCGAACGATGGGAACAAGGTAGGCCAGCGATTTGCCGGTGCCGGTGGCCGCTTCGAGGATGGCGTGGTGCCTTTGCTCCAGCGCGCGGGCCACAAGCTCGGCCATAGCGATTTGGGCGGGCCGCTCTTCGTAGCCTGGCAAACGGCGCGAGAGGATACCGCCCTGGCGCAGGTCAGCGCGTACGATGGTCAGCAGACCTTCCTCTTCTTCTACCTCTGCAGGCTTCTCATGTGTCGATGGGACTGGACTATCAGATCCAGGCTCCTGGGAAGGAGCTGCGGGAGCTGGGCGAGCAGGAATAGCGGTGGCCGGGATGGTTGAAGCCACATGGTGCGAGGCAGCGGGGCTGTTCTCGCTGGGCGAGGTCGTCCGTACTGGCGGTGGAGGTTGGATGATTGGCGGTACCATTCCACGCTCGCGCTCTTGAGCCTGGTAGCGATGGGGCAGACCCTTGATGGCGGCCAGACAGGCGTCGGTAAAAGCGCGCACGTGGGGAAAGCGCTCCCCAGGATCAGAGGCCAGGGCCTGCAGTAGCACTGCTTCCAGCTCTGGTGAAAGCGTCGGGTTCAGGTTGCGCGGCCTGATCAGCTGCTGGCGTTCCTGCTGAGCGAGCAGTTCTGCGGCTGTCCGTCCCTCATAGGGAGGGCGCCCGCAGAGCCAGTGATAGACCAGGGCCGCCAGAGCATACTGATCGCTGGCCGGCAGAGGAGAGCCGCGCAGATGCTCCGGGGCTTTATAGGGCAAAGCTGCAGGCTCGTCGTCGTAAGTCAGGTACCCGTCGCGGCAAGCCAGAGCAAAGTCGGTCAGCACTGCATGGATAGGCTCGCCAAGAATGCAGCCCGGGTGGAGATTGCCATGCACCACCTTGCGCTGATGTGCCATATGCAAGGCATCGCCAATGGAGAGCAACACCGGCAGAATCTGCTCGGGGGATAGGCAGTCCTGTCCCTGAAAATAGTGTGCAATGTCCTCGCTGGGAAGATCGTGCAACACGAGATAACCGTAGCACCGATCGCTGCCGGGCTGGTTGAAGAAGCCGTAGTCTCTCACCGAAGCAATAGCGCGGTTGCCGGCAAGTCTTTTCAGGTGGCGTGCTCGTTCCTGAAAAAGCTGCTGGTCGGCCTCGGTAAGCAAGGGGAGAGCACTGACCTTGAGAAAGATCTCGGCGCGAGCGCGTTTCGCTGGCTGACAGCGGTAAAGGGTGCCACCGGCATTCTCCTTGATTTTCTCGGCGATGGTGTAGGAATCAATCTGGTGCAAGTCTAGACCTGCCATCAATGGCTCTCCCCCACAACTGAACAGATGTTTGTGCTGCTTGTGCCAGTATATCACAGCTGTCGTTGGGGGACAATGTCAGACTGGGCGGGCGGGGCGATGGCGAGACCTGGCGGTAGGTGGGGGCCTGCTGCTTTCCCTCCCAGCACGCCACTTGACAGAAGTGCCAGAGTCAGCTATTTTAGCGTCAACGAGACACGCATTGTGAGGAGCGTGGCACAACACGCAATGGATGAGCGAGCGGGCGCCAGGCCGGGGAAAGGTGCACGCTTCTCGCAGTGAGCCACCTGACCTGAAGACCGACGCAGCTTGCTCTCGCGACGCTCATCCTGAGTGTGGCCTCTTTTCACCGCTGAGCTGTCTCCTGGCTTTCTTACTTTATTCCAAACAACAACTATGGGTGAGCAGAACGAGCAGATGAGCAGTGGGCAGAGCCAGACACCGAGTGCAGAGGCCCAGGCCCATCATTATGATCCCTCGAAGTATGAGCGGCCATCGGTGACCGTTGACGTGGTGATGATGAGCATTCGCCAATCCGATCTGCAAGTGCTGCTGGTCAAGCGGCGCTCCTGGCCGTATGAGGGGATGTGGGCTATTCCGGGTGGCTTTGTACATATTGATGAGTCGCTGGAGGATGCAGCCAAGCGTGAGCTGCATGAGGAGACAGGCGTCCAGGACGTCTATCTGGAGCAGCTCTATACCTTTGGCGATCCTGGACGCGATCCGCGCATGCGGGTGATCACGGTCGTTTACTACGCACTTCTCGATTCGGAGCGCTTGCAGGTACGCGCAGCGGATGATGCCAGTGATGTCGGCTGGTTTTCCATGTACAATCTGCCGGAGCTGGCTTTTGATCACGCCAAGATTCTGGCCTACACGCTCCAGCGGATTCGGGGCAAGCTGGAGTATACGACCATCGCCTTTAACTTGCTACCGGAGCAGTTCACGCTGCGCGAGCTGCAGCGCGTTTACGAAATCATTCTTCACCGCAAGTTGGACAAGCGTAATTTCCGCAAGAAGATTCTCTCCACCGGTATTCTGGAGGATACGGGGGCCAAGAAAATGGAAGGAACCCACCGACCCGCCCGCCTCTATCGTTTCAATCCGGCGGCAGTCGCGCGCCAGTAGGGCGGGGCGGCGGGAGCTGGGGAGGCGAGGGCGCCGCTCGCGTCTTGCCTGGTTGCTATAGCGCTTTCTTCCTCCCCGCTAGAGAAAAGGCGAGATCTATCTCTGTCGAGACGATTTGTCAGGCGGCTGCTGGGCTCCATTCTGGTCACTCCTCGTGGACTGCAGGGCAGGCGTAGCCTCTTCGGCGCTGGGCCTTCCTTGGCGAGCGCCTGGCAGCTCGAGCAGCGTCAGCAGGTCTGTCAGCGAGTGTATGAGAAGGCAGTCGACATCACTGCTGCGCAGGCGATGGGAGCGATCGAGCAGCACAGGTGTAATGCCCGCAGAGCGAGCGCCGAGCACATCATGGATGTAGGAGTCGCCGATGTGCAACGTGTAATCAGCAATAGCATTGGCCCGCTTTAGCGCCGTTTCATAGAGCAATGTCGATGGCTTGGCGTAGCGGGCAACAGCTGAGATGATCACGCAGTCGAAGAAGCGCGTCAGGCGGTGACGATGCAGGATGGAGCCGAGGCTGATGCCCCAGTCTGAGATCACGCCAAGCGTATAGTGATGGTGTTGCAGTACCTCCAGCGTGGGCACGACGTCGGGAAAGACTTCCCAGCTCGTATGTGCCGCAAACTCCTCCGTGATGGCTCGTGCCAGCTCGTAGAGGCGCTGCTCTCTGCGCTCATCGACGGCCTGGCGAAGCATACTGACGTAGTAACCCAGCCACAGCTCATTGATGGCCTGCTCGCTGGCCCAGGTATGGCGATCCAGGCGGACCTGGCGGTAGAAGAAGTCTTCCGCCTCGATCAGGCCCTGCTTGAGGCGTGGCAGATCAACGTCCAGGCCAGCCCGCTGGCAGACCTGCTGGCAGATTTCGACAACAGAAGGGTAGGGTTGCAGGAGCGTCTGACCAGCATCAAAGAAAATCGTGCGGATTGCCTGGGGTTGCTCAAGACGCATAGTCACCTCTTTTCCAGTCTGCTCGTTCGTTCGAGAGCGAGCAAGCGAGTTGCGCCATTCTGCCGGCTTTCAGCCGCCAGCCTGAACAGACGAGAGCCTGTCACTTCCTCCTCATCATGACCGAGGGATTGATCGCCTTAGCTGCTGGATCGGCTCCTATGATGCTCCCGGTTCCCTGGTTTGCAGGGAGTGCCGCGTAGGGAAGGGGCTGGACGAGACAGCGGAGGCTGAGGCGACGCCGTCATTGTGAACGTTCCGCGAGTGGCTTGGCCTCATGTTTTTCTGCCTCCAGCGCTGTGGCCTGGAGCAGCAGGCTCTCTCTCCTCAGGCAGGCCCACTGGTAGAGCGGCGGCCAGTGGGCCTGCCTGATCTATTTTCCCGCTCTCAGGCGTCCCCGGATGGTCGTTCTTCTTTGCTGTAGACCGCGGCGGCGGCGGTCAGAGCTGCCCCGGCCTGGACCGGCCAATCGTATGAGGGCAAGAGTTGCTCAAGGGCCGCCAGTACCGTCTCAACATTCTTACGGCAGGCGTTGTAGCCCATCAATCCGATACGGAGCAGCTGCCCTTTCAGGGAGCCGAGGCCGCCGCCGACCTCGATACTGTACCCGGTCAGCAGTTGCTGGCGCAGCAGGCTCTCGGAGACCGAGGAAGGGAGGCGAACGGCGGTCAGCACGGGGAGCTCGTAGCCGGGGCGGGGTAGCAGGGTAAGGCCCAGGGCCTGTAAACCAGCGCGTAGCGCCTCCCCATGAAGGCGGTGACGCTGCCAGCGGGCCTCAAGCCCCTCTTCAAGCACAATACGTAAAGCCTCATGCATAGTGAAGAGTAGATTGCTGCAGGCCGTGTGATGATAGGCATGATCGCCGTTCCAATAGCGCTGGAGAGCCAGCAGATCAAGATAATAGCTCTGTACCGGTTTGCGGCGCCGCTTGATTGCCTCAACAGCGCGCGCGTTCAGGGTCAGCGGGGCCAGGCCAGGGAGGGCGCCGAGGCATTTCTGGCTGCCCGCGTAGCAAGCGTCGATCTTCATCTGCTCGACATTGATGGGGATGCCCCCCAGACCCGAGACCGCGTCGACGACGAAGAGCGCCTCGTGGGCATGTGTGATGCGCTCCAGCTCTTCCAAAGGCTGGAGCAGGCCCGTGGAGGTCTCCGCAATGGCCGTGGCGAACAGCTTCGCCTCGGGATGCCTGGCAAACGCTGCGGCCACTTGCTGCGGATCGAGCGGCTGCCCCGGCTCGCTCTCCAGCAGAATCACCCGGGCCCCGATCCGCTGGGCGATTTCTGCAATCTTTCCACTGAAGAAGCCCAGGCTTCCAGCGATGAGCGTATCACCCTCCTCTAGCAGATTGCAGAGCACAGCCTCTGCGCCTGCAAAGCCTGAGCCAGAGACACAGAGCGTCAGCTCATTCTGTGTCTGAAAAACCTGGCGCAGCTGGTTGGCGATGGCGCCGAGTGTGTCAAGCAGAAAAGGATCGAGATGCCCCAGCTGCGGAGCGGAGGCTGCGAGCAGGACGCGCGGATCAACGTTACAGGGTCCTGGCCCGAGCAACAGTCGATAGGGGGGATGAAGTTCCGAGAAAGTGCTCTGGATGAGAGACGTCTGACCCGGCAGTAGTGGAGTCATCGAAGAAAAAGCCTACCTTTCGCTCAGAGAAATAGTGCAAACATACCCTCTCCATCGTTGTGGCCCTTCTCTCCTCACGGAAGTAGGATAGCACATCGCAGCCATCTTTGCCGGTATCAGAGGGCCGTCATGGTGCTCAGGCTGGGAGAGAGGGCTGAAGGAGGCGCCAGAGCCGGTGGAGCGGCTGGGGAGAGGTGCGGATATGTGTGCCTGAGACAATCAGCCCCCTGCTTCCGTAGTTTACTGGACGGCGGCAGGCTCTTCAGCAAAGAGGCGCTGCAAGCGATCGGCCTGGTCGGCGGCGATCAAATTATCGATAAACTCGTCCAGCTCGCCGTCGAGCACGCCTTGCAAATTATAGCGAGTCAGACCGATGCGGTGGTCGGTCACGCGGTCCTGGGGGAAATTATAGGTCCGGATCTTCTCGCTGCGGTCGCCCATCTGCACCTGTGAGCGACGCGCTTTCCCCAGCTCTTCCTGGCGGCGGGCCTCCTCCAGGTCCCAGAGGCGAGCTTTCAAGACTGAGAGTGCTCGCTCCTTATTCTTCAGCTGCGACTTCTCGTCCTGGCAGGTGACCACCAGGCCGGTGGGCAGGTGGGTAATGCGCACCGCCGAATCGGTTGTATTCACGCTCTGGCCGCCGTGGCCTGTCGAGCGGAAGACGTCGATACGGATATCGCTCTCCTTGATCTCGATGTTAATCTCCTCATCGGCCTCGGGCAGCACGATTACCTTCGCTGTAGAGGTATGGATGCGTCCATTGGCCTCTGTCACGGGAACGCGCTGGACGCGATGGGTGCCGCCCTCGTATTTCAAGCGGCGATAGGCCCCCTTGCCGCGCACCAGAAACGTGATATCTTTGATCCCGCCCTGATCGGTCTCGTTCAGATCGAGAATCTCGATCTTCCAGCGGCGCTGCTCAGCGTAGCGGCTATACATGCGGAAGAGATCGGCAGCGAAAAGGGCGGCCTCCTCACCGCCGGCGCCGCCCTGGATCGTCACGATGGCATTCTTCTCATCCATCGCATCTTTAGGCAGCAAGGCCAGCTTGACCTCCTCGGTCAGCAGCTCGCGGCGCTCTTTCAGGCGCGTGATCTCCTCGCGCGCCAGCTCGCGCAGGGCGGGGTCGTCGCTTTCGCGCTCCAGCTCCTCGGCCTCCTCCAGTTCTTTGAGCGTTGTGCGCAGCTGATAATATTTCTGAACGACTTCTTCTAACTCGGCCTGCTCACGCCCGTAGCGTTGGAGCAGAGGGATATTGCTCAGAACCTCGGGCTGGGCCATGAGCGTATTCAGTTCCTCGTAGCGATTGGCCAGACTTTCAAGCTTCTGCATTAAATCCATAGATGATCCCTCGCTGACTGGCTGGTACTAATCTCGCAGCAGGGCTGCCCTCTCTGGCGGGGCAGATGCTGGCAGCTCTGCCGCTCCGCGTCTCTGGGCCTCTTGCCGCTGCAGAGTGACCGGCCTGACCTGACCGGTGGTTGTGTGCCTGGCAGGTAGTAGCTGTGCGTGCTATCGTGCCGCAGTGCGCGCGCACCCGGTGTCGCGTTGCGAGGACCGACCCGGTATGCTGTGCAGAGGATCTCGGCAGGAGAGCAGTTCAAGCAGCTTATCACGCTGACACATGCAGAGCAGGCATGGCCCTGTTCTGTTCTGAGCAGAGAAGGAAGTAGCTACCCGGCAGCGAGCAGGTAGCTCTCAGCGCCAGCAGGACTGGCGCGATGGGCAACGGATGATAGACGCGGAAGATCGCGCATGATGACAAACAGGAACAAACCCTTTCCATTGTATTATAACACAGCGGCGCCGATCTTGCTGACACAGCATCAGGGTGGTTGCTGTTCTTGGCAAGCATCTCTATACTCAAAAGTGTAGAGCCTGGAGCGGGCCAGGGCCAGGCAATGGGGAACCGGGTTCCTGGTTGGACCAGGTCAGGCCCAGCGCGAGCCAGGAGAGGGGAGAGCGGCCCGTGGCTCTCGGTTGAGAGCAGCCTGACAGCCAACGGCGTGATGGCCCCCGAGCTAAGGAAGGAGAGAGGCTGAAACGCTGGCGAGACGGCTCACCCCAGAGAGAGGCATCTTTTGCCCGAAGGGGATGAAACTTGCCGTCCTATCGGATCGTGCCAGGAGCAGGTTCTCTATTTGTGCCTGTGAGGGCGCCGGGCGGGAAAGTGGGCAGCGTGGTTGGTCCTGCCAGCTCATTTGCGATGCAGGCAGCGCGGCGTCCGGTGAGGAACCACTTGCTTCCTGCCGATGACAGAGTAGGCATACGCAACGTGAAGAAAGACAGAACAGAAGAGCCTGTCCACAGCGAAAGGATGTGATGAATAGCGATGGCGAAAGGTAATGGCTTTGCGCCGGTAACAGAAACGCTCAAAGAAGTCCGTGCGCGTACCGCAGAAGTGGCGCGCACCGGCCTCTCAACTGTCCAGGATAATGTGCAGACCGTGCTGGAGCCGCGCCGTCGGCGTCTGCTCCTGAAGCGCCTGCGCCGGGGGCTGCGCAGCACCTCAGAGCGTGCCGAGGACCAGCTTCAGCAAAAGCGTCAGGCTCTGCAGCGTGCCTGGCGCGACAGCCGCAAACCAGTTGAGCGCTCCCTGGAGGAAGCTCGGCGGGAAGGCAGTCATCTCAAGAACGTGCTGAGTGAGCAGTTTAGCCTCCTGCTGGGAGCCTTAGCGGCGGGGCTGGGTCTTCTCCAGGTAGCCGTCGAGCGCAGCATGCGCGATGCGCGTGGCAGGCTGGAGCGCGCCCGAGGCAACCTGGCAGAGGCGCGCGTCGCCTGGCAGCAAGAGCGAGAACGACGGGCACGGAGGCGGCAGCGAGCGCGCATGCTCTTCCGCTTCGGCCTGCTGGTTGGTATCGTTCTAGCCCTCCTCTTTGCCCCACGGCCAGGTCAGGAGACACGGCGTCGCCTGGGTGGCTATCTCCGCAACGTAATTGCCTTTTTCCAGTCGCGACCATTTGTGCGCTCCGAGTCGGAGACCGCCGAGCACGTGCCGCTCAACGTTCGTTAAGGATCGGGCTGAATAAGATCATAATAGAATGAATAGAGTGGACAGAAGGTGTGAGCGCCCTCTGTCCACTTTGCCTGTCTGAGGCGTATCGGCAGCGCCAGAGAGAGAGCCGCCGCTCAGCGCCTCTGCAGGTGGCAGATATCGTTTAGAGCGAAGAGCACGCGCTGAGAGCCGGCCACACGCACCACCGTAATTGAAGTATTGGCCGCCGGGAAAAAGAAATCCCGCTCCAAACCCAAGACCTCGGCCACGTAGGCATTGATTACGCCGCCGTGTACAAAGGCGATCACTCGTCTCCCGAGGTGGGCATGAGCGATGGCATCGAGCGCCGTGACCACACGGGCCCGGAAGACCTTGGACGGCTCGCTGCCCTCGATGGCATCCCAGCTGCCGGCGGCCCCGGCCAGGCGGATAATATCCATCTGGCGCTCTTGCAACGTGCGAGCCAGCAGCTCTAGATTATCGTGCTCAGCGGGTAGTGGACGGACCGTACCGAGCCGGATCTCTTGCAAGTCGGGGACCACAATGGGCGTTAAGCCCAGGCGCTCGGCCAGAGGAGCGGCAGTCTCCCGGCAGCGGCGCAGAGGGCTACTATAGATCGCGGCGAACTCCAGGCTGGCCAGGCGCTCGGCCAGGGCCAGGGCCTGCTCCTGACCTTTGCGCGAGAGCGGCAGATCATCGTACATTCCGCCCGGGATCAGCTCATCGGCTGGGGGGAGCGCATCCCCATGTCGAACCAGGAACAGCTCCGCGGCGTGAGAGCGCCGCAAGAGAAAAGGATCATCCTGCAACAAAGCCATCTCCTCGCCAGCATTCACTGTCAGCGTCCTCCGCTGCTGCTACGGTGGCAGACCTCCAGCGCTCGTCGGGCCAGGGCTGGAATACCGGCCTCCAACTGTTCAAAGAAAGGATCATCAGTAGTGCCGGCCCGATAGCGGGCGTAGCTGCCCTCCAGCAGGATGGCTAGCTTCCAGATCGCCAGCGCTTCATAGAAGTCCATCTCACGCACAGAGCGCCCGCTGCGTTCAGCATAGTACTCCTTCAGCTCGGCGCGCGTCATGAAACCTGGTTGCTCCATGACGCGCCAGGTCTCGGTATCGAGGGCCGGCGGTGGGTCGCCAGGCTCGCGCCAGAAAGAGAGCAAGTAACCGAGATCGGCCAGCGGATCGCCGATCGTCGCCATCTCCCAATCGAAGATTGCCACCACCCGCGGCTCGCGCTCGGCGTACATCACGTTATCGAGGCGATAGTCGCCGTGGACAATGGTCGATGGTCCAGAGACGGGCAGATGGGCCTTGAGCCACTCCGTCACCATGTCCAGCTCGGGCAGAGGGCGCTGGCGCGAGCGCTCTAGCTGACCGATCCAGCGGCGCAGCTGGCGCTCCAGATAGCCGCTCGGTCTGCCAAAGTCCCCGAGACCCACAGCCTGCCAGTCGACCGAGTGCAGCTCGACCAGCGCGTCGATCAACGCCCGGCTAATAGCGTGACGACCCGCCTCATCGGAGGCGTAGGGCGGGAGCGTGTCGCGGATGATATAGCCGTGGACCCGCTCCATGAGATAAAAAGGGGCCCCGATCACGCTCGTATCCTCGCACGCCAGAAGCACGCGCGGTGTTGGCACCGGGCTAGTGTTGAGCGCCTTCAGCACGCGGTATTCGCGCAACACATCATGGGCGGTTGGCAGCAAGGGACCGCGTGGTGGCCGGCGCAGTACCCATTGCTGGTTCCCACGGGTGATATAGAAGGTCTCGTTCGAGTGTCCCCCACGGATACGCTCGATCTGCAAGGGCAGGTCCTCGCCCGGCAGCTGCTCGGCCAGGTAACGGCGGAGTTTCTCCTCGTCTATGAGAGGGGGGAGTGTGGTCATACTTCCTCCTTTATCTACGAGCCTGGGATTCCCTGGAGGGAGCTGCATACAGGAACATCGCTATATATGATAGCGCGCACGCTCGCGCTTTGGCCAGGCGGACTTGATTCCGAGAGGATCAGGCAGGAGTGGGAATAATTGAGCCTGAAACCTCTGTTCCAGATGGTGACGAGGACGAGGCGAGAAGATTGCCAGCTCGTCTAGTCTCGCTCCGCTCATGGAGAGGCCCAGGGAGGGGAGGGGGTTGGGAATAAAAGGGGGAGGCCCGGTGTTATTCTGGGTAGTTAGCAGTCAAGATTAGCGAGTGCTAGACAGCAGTGAAAAATCTGTGCTATAATGCTGGCAATCACCCGCGTAGATTGCTAAAATTCCCGGGGAGGAGAGAGAGCGGGGCGCCGGAAGTCGGAGCTGCCGCTCCCCCGGTTGAGTGAGGAGCCTGGAATGAAGTGTGAG
Organism: Thermogemmatispora onikobensis; assembly: GCF_001748285.1. Lineage (NCBI taxonomy): Bacteria > Bacillati > Chloroflexota > Ktedonobacteria > Thermogemmatisporales > Thermogemmatisporaceae > Thermogemmatispora > Thermogemmatispora onikobensis. The sequence continues at coordinate 58,214 of NZ_BDGT01000025.1, forward strand.
CGATGTCATAAAAACAATGCCAGCATCTCCGTCGATCTGCTCGTGGAAGGGCGCCATGAGCGGCATTATCTCTGCCAGCAGTGTGTCGATGAGTTGATGCGCTCATCGATGAACCAGGCGGGGAACTTCTTCGGGCAGGGTTTCCCCGCGGCGGCCTTTGGCTTCTTCAACGGCCATGAGGCGGCCAACGGGCGCGGGACCAGGACCGCCGAGCGTCAGGCGAACGGCAACAGCAAGACGCCGACGCTGGACCAGTACGGTCGGGACATTACGGCGGAGGCGGCACAGGGGAAGCTTGATCCGGCGGTTGGACGTGAGCGCGAGCTGCGCCGTTTGATCACCGTCCTGGGTCGCCGGCAGAAGAATAACCCGGTGCTGATTGGCGAGCCAGGCGTGGGGAAAACGGCGATTGTCGAGGATCTGGCGCGGCGCATCCATGCGGGTAACGTTCCTGCCCCGTTGCGCAACAAGCGTATTGTGGCGCTCAACATCGGCGGCATGATCGCCGGGGCGATGTTCCGCGGGCAGTTTGAGCAGCGCATGAAGGCGATCCTTGATGAGCTGCGGCAGGCGCCGGATGTGATCCTCTTCATCGATGAGCTACATACCGTTGTCGGAGCGGGTGCGGCGGAGGGCGCGGTCGGTGCCTCGGATATGCTGAAGCCGGCGCTGGCGCGCGGTGAGATCCGCTGTATCGGTGCGACGACACTTGATGAATATCGCAAATATATTGAGAAGGATGCGGCTCTGGAGCGCCGCTTCCAGCCGATCATGGTCGATGAGCCGTCGGTTGAGGAGGCCATCGCCATGCTGCGCGCCGTGCGGCCCAACTATGAGGCTCATCATGGCGTGACTATCCCGGATGAGTCAATCGAGACGGCGGTCAAGCTCTCCGATCGCTATATCAACGATCGCTTCCTGCCCGATAAGGCCATCGACGTCATGGATGAAGCTGCTTCGGCCCTGCGTCTGGAGGCCCTGGAGAAGGGCATCGTCAGCCCGGCGATGATTACGGAGCTGGAGCAGCAGTTGGCCGATATCCAGGCCAAGAAGGAGGCGGCGGCTAACGCCGAGGACTATGAGCGCGCAGCCCTCTTGCGCCAGCAGGAGCTACTGACGCTGCAGAAGCTGGAGAAGGCTCGTTCCGAGGCGGATGCCTCGTTCCAGCTGATCGTGACTCCGGAGCTTATCGCTCAGGTGGTCGAGAACTGGACGGGTGTACCGGTGACGCAGATGATGGAGAGCGAGCGCCAGAATCTGCGCGATCTGGAGGAGCGCCTGCGCAGACACGTCATTGGCCAGGACGAGGCCATCAGCGCGGTGGCTCGGGCCATCCGTCGCTCACGGGCCGGATTGAAAGATCCGAAGAGACCAATTGGTTCCTTCCTCTTCCTTGGCCCGACGGGCGTTGGTAAGACCGAGCTGGCCCGTGCTCTGGCGCGTGAGCTGTTCGGTGGCGAGGAGAATATGATCCGCCTCGACATGTCGGAGTACATGGAGCCGCATACGGTCTCGCGCCTCTTCGGTAGCCCGCCTGGCTATGTGGGCTATGAGGAAGGCGGCCAGTTGACCGAGCAGGTGCGGCGTCGCCCCTACAGCGTGATCCTGCTGGACGAGGTGGAGAAGGCCCATCCCGAGGTCTTCAATGCCTTGCTGCAGATCCTGGACGATGGTCGCCTGACCGATGGTCAGGGGCGCACCGTGGACTTCAAGAATACGGTGCTGATCATGACCAGCAACGCTGGTACCAATGAGCTGAGGAAGGCGGCTCGCATCGGCTTCATGCCGATCACTGGCAGCGGTGAGCGCGCGGAGCAGTACGAGGCAATGCGCGAGAAGGCTCTTGAGGGCCTGAAGCAGATGTTCCGGCCCGAGTTCCTCAACCGTATTGACCAGATCGTTGTCTTCCATTCGCTGGGCAAGGACGAGCTGTATCGCATCGTCGATCTGATGCTGGATCAGGTGCGAGAGCGCCTGCGCGAGCAGAAGATCGAGCTGGTGATCAGCGATGAGGTGCGCGAGTTCTTGCTGCGCGAAGGCTACGACGAGGAGTACGGTGCGCGTCCTCTGCGCCGCGCTATTCAGACGCACATCGATGATACGCTGGCCGATGCCCTGTTGAACGGTGAGATCGCTGCGGGCCAGACGGTGCGCCTGGTGCTGCGCGATGGCCGCGTGGTGGCCGAGGCAGCGGTTCCTGAGTCTGAGCCCGCTGCCTGAGAAAAGCCAGGCAGCGCTATTCAAGACGTCCATCGATCCCCTCACTGGGATCGATGGACGTCTTTTTATGCTTGTGCCTGAGCCGTTGGCCGGTCGTTTGGGGGGCGTTGCAGCAAGAAAAGCTCCCCTGGGGGAGTCGTGCCAGCAGCGGGAGCAGCATTGTAGTGTGTGTCTCGTCGAGGGTGCCCCAATCGCGATCATAATCGGGCGCCAGTTGATCGTAGCGCTCGGCGGTCAGGCGTCGCCGTTCCTGCAGCCAGACAGTGCGCTCTAAGGTCACTGCCGTGCCTCCCTCTCTGTGCTCTGACAGGATGCTAAAGCAGGTTGGACCATGAAAAGTGTGCTAGCCGATCGAGTTGGCGAATGTGGCTGATGAGAGACTCGCGCCTGTCTGGCTCCTCAATGGCGGCGGCGGCCAGCTCATGGAAGCGGTCGGCCAGTTGTTCCTCGCTCAAGGGGTTTTCGGGATCGCCGAGCGGATAGCGTACGCTGGCGCGGAAAACCTGGCCATCGTCCATCTCCACGCTGGCCGTGGCGCGCCACTCAGCAGGGTAGTAGCGGTCCAGTGCGGGATCGCTCTCGCAATCGACACGCTGCATCAGGTCGCGGATCTCAGGGCGCTGCAGCCAGGTTTCGCTGAAGACGCTCAGGCCGGCCTGGCCCGTGATCAGGGCTACGGCGGCCCCGAAGGGCATGCTGAACTGGGCGTCGACAACGTTGCCTGGCCGCCGCTTGGCCTCGATGGGATCGGCGATCAGGCCACGCCCGGCGCTCAGCACGCCGCAGCGTACGCAGCGGATATGATGCGGGTCAGGAGCGTGTTGGCGGCGAATGGCCAGCAGACAATCGATGGGGCCATGCATATAGCGACAGCAGGCGTAAGGCTTGAGCGAGACGCGCAGAATAGCGAAGTCCTCTGCGCTGGCGGGTGGCCGCAGCTCCTCTGGCAAGCCGGCGTCAGAGTAGGCATGCAGGAAGCCATAGCGTCCACTGAAAATCTCCTGCGGCCCACGAAAACCAGCGGCGGCCAGGCGCGCAGCGGTGATGCCGGCGTGGGCGCTCCAGCCGGGGTGCAGGCGTTTGGTCCAGGCCCCGTCATCGAGGTAGGCTAACGAGCCAGCGGCCATGCTGCCGGCAATGCCCAGGGCTTGCGCTATCTGTTCTGCTGAGAGACCCAGCAAGCGGGCGCTGGCGGCGGCGGCGCCGAAGGTGCCGCAGAGAGCGGTTGGATGGAAGCCGCGGGAGTAGGCTGAGGCGGGATTGAGGGCGGCGCCGAGGCGCAGCGTGATCTCATAGCCGGCCACGACGGCGGCGTAGACATCGTTGATAGGGGCGGCCAGCTGTTCGGCCAGGGCCAGTGCCGCGGGAAAGATCGCCACACCCGGATGCAGCGACGAGCGGTTCTCGACGTCGTCCATCTCCAGGCCGTGGGCGGCCACACCGTTGACCAGGGCGGCCCAGGCAGCTTCGGCGCGCTCACCACGTCCTAGCAGGGTGGCCCCAGGTCTGTCAGGCGATAGGCCGGCCCGCGAGGCCTGCACGACTCCCATCGTCACCAGCAGTTGATAGGCTGCCTCAGTGGATGGGAGCCGTGCGCCGCCTAGTGCGACAGCCAGATGGTCGAGCAAGAGATCGCGAACTCTGGCGCGCACTCGCTCGGGCAGGGCCGTTCCTTCCAGGGAGGCGCAGAAGCGTGCCAGCGCTTGCGTTGCGCTCATAGAGCACCTCGTCTCTTTCTGTGGGAGGTTCCTCGTGTAATAGAAGAGGTGACCTGCACTCCCTCACCTGTATTCCAGATCAACACTCGATTCTGATCATATCTCATCTGAAGTAGAGGTGTATAGATGTGTGCTCGTAAAGCCGAGGGGCCGTCGTCTGACGAACCTTTGGAGGAACTACCTGAAGACGTCGAAGCCTTCATTGATCACTTTCTCGGCACGATGTGTGACCCCAGTCGTCGGCAGATCCTGGCCTTGCTGGCCGCGCCCGCTGTTGAGCATGAGAGGCCGGTGGAGATGCGTTCGGGGGAGATCGCGCGGGCGCTGGGGTTAGCCCATGCCACCGTCTCTGGCCATCTCCGTCAGCTAGCGCGTACGGGACTGCTCGGCTCGCGGCGCAGTGGTAACGAGGTCTACTATAGCGTGCGCAATCACTTGCTAGTGCGGGCCTTTCACGATCTTGTTGAGGCTCTTTACAAAGAGCATCAGGAGCGCTTCAAAGGGAAGCAGGAGTCGCCTGAAAGCGATAGGAGTGCGTGAGAGGGCCTGATGGACGGCCCCCAGGCAGGCTTGTAGGGCGGACGAACGGACGGAAGGATCAGGCGCTCGCCTTCTCGATTGCTCTCTGAGGAGGCGAGCGTCTCTGCTTTGCTCAGGCTGTGAGAGAATGCTATACTGCACAATGAATGACACTGAACCTGGGCAGGAGAGACCAACGGTCATGCAAGCCACACGTGTCAAGGAAGGTCGCAGGCCACTGATTCTCATGCGTCTTCGCCAGAGCGCGGAAGTGCGCAAGCTCTACGCCGCGCGGGTGCCCTGGTGGCGGCGCGCTCCGATTGGGTATCTACTGTGTATTCCGATCGTGGCCTGTGGGCTGGGGATCGTCTATCTAGAGCATTTCTTTGCCCTGCATATCTATGTGCCGGACCTGCCGCTGGTTTTGCCGGTACTGCTTGTCGCCTTGCTATGGGGAGTTGGGCCGGCCCTGTGCGCTGCACTGCTCTGCACCCTGGCGCTCATCTATATTTATGTTCCCCCACAAGGGGCCTTTATGGTGTTGCCGCGTGTCCAGTGGGCTGCGGACAACATCGACAAGCTCGCCGAGATCATGCCTTTCTTTCTGATCGAGGTGGGCATCGCCATTATCGCCGGCCAGCGTGAGTCGGCGCGGCGCCGCGCCTTGCTGGCTGAGCTGGAGGCCCAGGCCCGGGCCCAGGATCTGGAGCAGCTCAACGAAGAATTGAAGCGTGTAGATATGCTCAAGGACCACTTTATCTCGGTGGCCTCACATGAGCTGAAGACCCCCATCACCACCATTCGTGGTCAGGCTCAGATCGCCCTGCGGCGTCTCACACGTGTGGCTGATCTACCACCCGAACTGGAGAATGTGCGCCTGGCCTTGCAGAAGATCGACGAGCAGACCTATCGGCTCAGCGCGCTCATCGATGACATGCTGGCGCTGAGCAGCATTCAGGCCGGCAAGCTCAAGCTGCGGCCTCGTGCCTGTGACCTGGTAGAGATCTGCCGCGAGGCCGTTGAAGATCAACAGCTCGTCTCAGGTCGCACGATTACCCTCTCCACCCCTGTGGAGAGCCTCACAATCAAGGCTGACTCCGACCGCCTCCATCAGGTATTGACCAATCTCCTCAGCAATGCCATCAAATACTCGCCCGAGCATACGCCTGTCGAAGTCGGCCTGGCCTGCCTGGATGGTCAGGTAGAGATCCGCGTACGTGATCATGGTCGAGGCATCCCTGAGGACCAGCGGGAGCAGATCTTTCAGGCTTTTTATCGGACGCCCGAGGCTCAGGCCTCGCCCAAAGATGGCTGGGGCTTGGGCCTGGCCATCTGTAAAGATATTGTGGAGCGGCACGGCGGGCGCATCTGGTGCGAGCCTGCCCCTGGCGAGGGCACAGTCTTCGTCATAGTCCTGCCCGTGAATCTGGACTGATCCCACCTGTCTGGCACCTGCCCGAAACAATCCGCATCCAGGGGGGCCCGGCCCGTCCTCAGCTCAGCCAGTAGGGCCAGGGCCCGACAACTTACTGCCCTGCCGAACAGGAGCAAGGCGTATCGGCCTCGCGCTCGTCAAAGGGGTGCTGAAGACGCCCGCTCCTGTTTCTCGGCCTCTTCAGGTCAGGGTAGAGGCGACCAGATACTAGCTGGCCGCGACACCCGCGCTGGCTCGACGATAGCGTGCGGCGCCCATCTCACCAATGCCGATGGCCAGCAGGGCGACCAGCAGGTGCACGACCTGGATAATCCAGTGCGAAGAGTTCAGCAGCCAGGAATTCTGCATCAGCCCAATGATCGGCAAGAGAAGGCCGACAATGACAGCCAGCACTGCGATCACCGGACTCCCCCCGCGCACCAGGGCTTGCCCGATGCCGACCACCCACAGCGCGAGCACCACGATAAAGCCGAGCAGCATATGGACTGGAACCAGCTGGGCGGCGTTGCCTGTCCAAAAGAGCACCCCAAGGATCAGGGCTAGCAGTCCGGCAATGCGCAGAACGAAGGAAGCGATCTTAATAGCCATGCAATTCTCCTGCAAACGGCGAAAGTAGCAGAGGTGACCTCCCTTTTCACCTGGGCGGACGAGCGTGCTCTCATCCATCCCTCCATCCATCTAGCCAGCCAGTGGACCCCTGGAAGCCTGGGAGGGCACTCTCACTGTGTGGCAGGAGCAGCCAGGTCGCTGCTTCCGATTCCGATGAGGAGGGATCGATGGCGGCCTGCTCCTCGCCACAACTAGAATCATAGCATTTACCGGAACGGCAAGAGCAAGCCGGCCCGCCCGGGCGGACCAGCTCCCGTTGAGAAGGTGCAGGACGTGGCAGCCGGCCTGGCCTCTCCCGGCGAGGGAAGCTGTGTGTGGGCACTAGTGTGGGATGAAGGCTTGCCAGAAGCGGCTCAGGTGTTCCCGTAGCGGCGCGTGTTCGGGGCGTCGCAGATAAGGATCACTTGCCCATAGGCGCGCAGCCAGAGTGCGTGTCTCCTCGATCAAGCGCGTGTCGTTGAAATCGGCGATCCGTAGCTCGGGCATCCCGCTCTGACGCACGCCAATGAAATCGCCTGGACCGCGCAGACGCAAATCGTGCTCGGCCAACTTAAAGCCGTCGTCGGTCTCCTGGAAGATTGCCAGGCGCTCACGGGCCTGTAGGCTTGCATCGGCGCTCAACACATAACAATAGGACTGATGAGCGCCGCGTCCGACGCGGCCACGGAACTGGTGGAGCTGCGAGAGACCGAAGCGATCGGCGTCTTCGATCACCATGACAGTAGCATTCGGCACATCGATGCCCACCTCCACCACCGAGGTCGCCACCAGGATATCCAGCTCGTGATCGCGGAAGCGGCGCATGACGGCGTCCTTCTCCGCGGGCTTCATCCCGCCGTGCAGCAGGCCCAGCCGACGATGAGGAAATACCTCGCGGCTCAGCCGCTCATATTCGGCAGTGACTGCCCTGGCGCTCAGGCTCTCAGACTCGTCGACCAATGGGCAAATAATGAAGGCTTGGCGGCCCTCGGCAAGCTGTTGCTCGATCAGGCGATAGGCTTCCTCGCGGCGGGCGCCGGTGCGCCAGCGGGTAATCACCTTCTGGCGGCCTGGCGGAAGCTGATCGATGACCGAGAGATCCAGGTCTCCGTAGAGCGTCAGCGCCAGCGTGCGCGGAATTGGGGTCGCTGTCATCACCAGCATATGGGGATGGTAGCCCTTCTGACGGAGGGCCTCGCGCTGTTCCACGCCAAAGCGATGCTGTTCGTCGATAATCACCAGGCCCAGGCGCTGGAAAGTCACATCCTCCTGGATCAAGGCATGGGTTCCGATGGCCACAGCCGCCTCGCCACTCTCGATGGCCGCGCGTCCAAGAGCGCGCTCCCTGGGACGCAGTCCCCCAGTGAGCAGTACAGTGCGGATGCCGAAGGGAGCGAGCATAGCGCCGATGCTGCGTGCGTGTTGCTCGGCCAGGATCTCGGTCGGAGCCATGATCGCGCCTTGGTAACCATTGAGAGCGGCCACAAAGAGAGCAGCGGCGGCCACGGCAGTTTTGCCCGAGCCGACGTCACCTTGCAGCAGCCGGCACATTGGCTGGCTGCGGCTGAGGTCGCCCAGGATCTCGCAGAGCACGCGGCGCTGGGCCGCTGTGAAGCGGAAAGGAAGGGTAGCCTCGAAAGGACGCTGATCCGCCAGCGGGGCCCACAGCGTTGAACCTGGCTGAGGAGATGGGGCATTCTGAGAAGCCTGGAGATTCAGCTCCTGAGTGGCAGCGGCGGCCTGGACCGCTTCGCGCTCGGCTGCTGTTGGCTCGGCGAAGACGCGCGCCAGGTCGACCCGGAACGCCTGACCGCTGGGGAGTTCACGCTGCCAGCGTGTTCGACGCTCCTGCATGCCGAGCTGGATCAGGAACAGCTCGTCGAAGGCCAGACGACGTCGAGCAGCGGCAAGCTGCTCCTCAGTGGCTGGGTAGTGCATCTGGGCCACGGCCTCCGACAAAGGCAGCAGTCCCGCAGCCTGCCGAATCGTCGCGGGCAGATGGTCGGGGATGAGAGCCGCATAGCGATCGACGACCCAGCGCGTCAGGCGGCGCATCGTGCGAGCTGGCAGACCCTCGGTGAGCGAATAGATGGGGACAAGGATGCCCGTATTGAGCAGCTCGCCTTTCTCGGGCAGCTCATGGCTGCGCACTGTGAAAGTGACCTTATTGCCGAAGCGCTGTTTGACTCCCGTGACGACCAGCCACTCGCCCCGCGCCTCGGACAGCTGCTTTTGCAGATAGGGCTGGTTGAACCAGACCGCGCTGAGACGACCGGTGCCGTCGCTAAGGGTGGCTACCGTACGTGTGCGCCCGCTGCCCGTGCGGCTCGTTTTCACCTCCCAGATAAGTCCGCGGGTGGTGACTAGCTCGTCAAAAGGCAGCTCGGCGATACTAAGCAACTTGCTGTAGTCGCGGTGCTCGCGTGGAAAATAGAAGAGCAAGTCGCCAACCGTGCGGATACCCAGACTGTGCAGGCGAGTTGCGACCGTTGGGCCTACGCCATGAATGGCGGAGACATCGGTCGTCAGCAGCGTCAAGGCCGCGTGACCAGGTGAGCTGTTGCTATCCAGGGCGATCCGGTCCAGCCCAGCCTCCTGGTGTTCACGGCCTCCGCGGCCCGCTTCCACTGGCTTGCTAGAGCGCGCTGGGGTGGCAGAGGCTATTGTTGGCGCCGAGCGGGGCGACTGCCCGAGTGGCTCGTTGGGGGGGGCTGACGATCTTGGCCCTGAAGAAGGTTGGCGGCCAGGAACGGCGCTATCCTCACTCTCCAACTCGTTCAGGAGGGCTAGAGCGGCCCGCAAATTGGCTGCCCGCTGCAGCGGGTCCTGCTGGCGATAGCCCTCTAAACAGGAGGCCAGGCGATAGAAAGGGCGTAGGTCACGTCCTGACGCATGGCAAACAGGTCCGATCTCGTCCAGCCAGCGTCTCACAAAGGCTTCCAGCCCCCCAGGTTTGACGGCCTGGTCCTGATGATTGGTGTGCTGTTCGTGTTGAAGCACTTTGCGGGCGCGCTCGATATATGGCTTGAGTGCGGTGCTGGCTCCTGTTGTCATACGTTGACGCTACTGCTTGTTTCTTAAGAATACTGCTGCTCACCTACTATAGTCGTCGCTGCCCAGGAGTGTCAAGGGCCTCTGGGCCGAGGCGGTCTTGTATTCTGCAGCCGGTCCGGGCCTGTTGCGAGGTGGCGGGCCGGGGTCTGCATTGTGTGCCGAGTAAAATAAAACTGAGCCTCTGGTCCTGGTGGGCCTATCTACTAAAGGTGTTGCATAAATAGTACCTATTGATCCTGGGGCCGAATGGGCATAATATAAGAGCTGTGAGCCTGCAAGATGCTTCTGGAGGGAAAGAAAAAGAGATGGCACTGATTGGATCTGCTGCCGTGGTGGGAATTTTCGAAGAGCGGAGTCAGGTGGAGCAGGCGATCGGCGAGCTGAAAGCAGCTGGTTTCCGGGATGATCAGATTACCAGGCTATCGCGTGAGCCACTCAAGCTGCAGGAAGCCGGTCCAGCGGAGCGGTTACTGGAGCGAGTGAGGGCCAAATATAACCTGACGGTACTTGGGGGTATAGTAGGGGCCATTGGAGGGGGGCTATTCAGCCTCATAGCATCTTTTGTGCTTCCTCTGGCTGGTGTCCGGATCAGTGGGGGGCCGGTAATCGCCTTGCTCGAAGGTCTTGTTCTTGGGGCGTTGGGAGGGGGCTTTCTCGGGGCCATCATTGGCCCCTCTGTCATTGCAACGGGGCCGGGGCTGGGGCCGCGTTCTGCGGAAACCGAGGCTTTGCGGGGACGCACCATTATCATGGTCAGAACGCTAGAGCGTCAGGCCGAAGCGGCCTTCATCCTGCGCAAGTATGGAGCGCGCAATGCTCTGGTGCCGCGAGCCACAGAGACCGCCGCGATGGCCGCCCTGCGCCTTGCCGGTCCTGGTCCTGGTCCTGGCGACGGTGTGGCCAATCCTGGCGGTGGGGGGGTGTCCTCTCCCCCTGCGGAGGAAAGTGCTCAACTGGAAGGAGAGAGCCTTACGGGCCGTGGAACGGAAGTGGAAGAAAGCGCAACGGAGCGAGTAGCGGCCCGCAATCGGGTAGATGAGGGGAGGGGCGAGGGCTAGCCGGACTTGTGCGGCCTCGCCAGTTCGGAAAGAAATCCTGGGCTCGAGCCAGGGCAGGACAGGGAGGGAGAGGCGCAGCGCCAGGAATCGCAGAAGGCCAATGCCAGGTGAAGCAAGCCTGGCGGTCGTAGCGGTTGGCCTACCCTACTCTGTCCTGCTCAGGTGGCCCCGCCTCACACAGTGGGAGGTCGGGCTTGGGTTGGCGAGAGTCTCTCACTCTTAAGCAGAGACCACATCCTCATAGGTATCGTGGACTGGCTGCCAGCCCAGCACCTTGCGGGCTGCCTCATTGCTGCAGCGGAACGAAGGAGGGCAGGGCATTGAAAGATCGCGTGGGGGAGGAGGCACCTGCAGCAGGGCGGCGATGTGGTCCACGTACTCCCCATAGCGGACCGGCGTTGCGACGATGTTAAAGATGCGTCCCACTGCCGCCGGCTGCAAAGCAGCGATGATAGCCGTCGCCATATCGGCCACATGAATCGGCGAAATAAAGTTGCTCCCATCGCAGATCACCACAAGCTGTCCCTCGCGCAGGCGAGCAACCAGCGTATCCTGGGCTGTGCCGCGCCCGACGAAGCTGCCGCCGCGCAAGATGCACCATCCCAGTTCAGTGGGATCGACGGCCTGGACCATCTCCTCCATTGCGATCACCGGTCCGCAGACCGTAGCGCGCTGCGGCGAGCGGTCAATTGGAGTCGTCTCATCGAGCCAGCGCTCGCCCCCATCGGGGTAGGCGATGGCGATGCTCTGCTGGATATAGTAGCGGGCCCCCGCCGCGCGCGCTGCTGCCAGCAACAGCCGGGTGCCCTCGGTGCGCAGGCGAGTAGTAGTTTCCCAGGCTGAGGCTTCGGTGGGATTTTGCGGGATGGCTGTCGCGATATGCACCACCGCATGACAACCACGGACCAGGGCCGGGAGCTGTTGCGCGGTGGCCTCGGTCAGCAGGTCGCCACTGACTAGCTCGACTCCGGGGGCTTGGATCAGTCGTCCCCGTTCGGGAGAGCGCACCAGCGCGCGCACCGTATGTCCCTGCTGGAGCAAGCGAGGAACAAGCGCGCGCCCCAGAACTCCTGTTGCACCGGCAACAAAGACCTGCATTGTCTTTCACCTTTCTCTGGTGGCCTTGCTTCAAGCCTTGCTTTTTTAACCGTTCCAGGCGCTTGCTGGCCTCGCTTTCTGCTCTGCTGGCTGGCTAGCTGGCCGGTTTACGAGCAGCGCCTGGCAGGTAGTACGTAGTGAATAAGTAAGCTGCCGCTCAATGAGCAACGGTTGGGTTGGTCATGGGTCGGAATGGAAGAGAGCCCGCTGCCAACGGGCGAGCGGGCAGGCTGGGCTTGCCTGAGCGAGAGAACAAACGAAGACGATGACCTACTCAGGCCGATTTCTCGCGCTCCGACGCCGGCTGGCTGGCGGGCGGCGCAAAATGGATTTCCAGGGCCTTATCGACGAAGCGCGCCACCGTTGCCTCCTGGCTGGCCAGCACAGCAGGCAGAGGGATATCGCGCTTAAAATTGCCGATCTCGATGATCATCTCATCTCCTTTTTTCGTCATCAGAACCTTCTCCAACTCGATATGGGGGAGAGGAAGGCGCAGGACGTAATGGCCATCCTGCTCGATGACCTCCTGAACAGGCCCGCGATAGAAGACCTGGGTTGGGTCCTGCTCACCGAAGATGGCGCAAGCCAGCTCGGCCAAACGCTCGATGCCGAGCGGTTCCTGAGCGTAGTAAGGGGCCTCCCAGACGGGCAGAGGAGCGAAGGTCTGCTGGATATGGCGACGAAGCTTTTCCTGGCTCTGATACATCTGTTGCATAAACTGATCCTGGTAAGGACCGGGCGGCAAGACGCGGTTGCAGACCACGCCGTCGATGGGATAGCCGAAGAGAGCGAGATAGGTTTCAGCACGCAGCGCCTCCTTAATCACCATGCGTTCTGGATTCACGACTGGGCGATAGGAGCTAACGGCGGGGTCGCTCAGCACGGTGCGGAGGGCCGTGACGCGCTCGCTGAGCAACTGGATGGCGTCCAATACCTCTGCTGATGGGAGGAAAGCCTTAATCAAGGGGCGTGCCAGATTGAGCGCACTGTTTTGCAGGCCGGCGATACGCCCGGCATACCACTGGAAAGTATCGGGCATGCTCAGCAGGCGCACCGTTTCGCCAGTGGGGGCAGCATCGATTACCACCACCTCAAAAGCGCCGTCGCGGGCATTACGGTAGATATTGAGCAGGCTCACGATTTCATCCATGCCAGGGATCAGGGCCAGTTCTTCGGCCATGATACTATTCAAGCCCTGAGCGCGCAGGAGAGTGCTCAGCGTGCTCTGCAGTTTCCCCCAACTGCGTCGCATCTCATCGAGCACATTCACCTCCTGGGCCCACAACAGGGGAGCCAGCTCGCTCGGTTCCGAGGTCAGAGGCTGCTTCAGGCAATCGGCGAGACTATGGGCCAGGTCGGTACTCACCACGAGCGTCCGCTTGCCGAGCTGAGCTGAGCGGACGGCAGTAGCAGCGGCCACCGTTGTTTTCCCCACGCCACCCTTGCCGAGATAGAGAATCATTCGCATAAGAGAAACCTTATCTTCCCTCGTCGGGTGTGCTGTCCTTATTATATGCTCTCGAAGGCACAGTCTGGCGGCGCAAGGTATCTATTCCAGAGGGCGGCGCCTGGTCAGACGGCCTTGTTTCTGTTTCTGCAATTACTACGTTGGGTGGTGGGGCCAAGTTAGAGGGAGATAGGAGCAAGAAGCAAAGCGGCGAGCAGGCAGCCGCACAAGCCCAGGTCGGCAGCCGACTCGCCGGAAAAGAGCGCCTCTATCGTCACGTGCCTGCCCGCATGCTCACACTGAGGCAGTTGTCAGGGAGCCAATCCCACTGCCCGGCTGGAGATCGCCGGGGGTGGGATGGTTTTGCCGGCGTTGCCGGAGGGCAGGTAGACGAAATAAGCTACAACTGAATTTTGCCGTGCAGGAACAGCATTCTAATGAACTCCAGGCGACGGACGATCTCCATCCGATCGCTTCCTCCACTCTGGTACCACTGGCGTAGCCAGAGCAGAGAGGTGACCTCATCCTCAGTAAAGCCCTGGCACATCAGCGCCTCGCCCTCGTCGATCAGTTGACTGAGCGTCGTGTCGCACGGGGTCTCAGGTTGCCGTTCCTCATCGATCCGTGGATTCATCATGCTCTCTCTGTCCTCACGTTCAATCGCTCGCTCACTCACTCACGTGCCGAGCCCCTATCTCGCTTTGCCCATGTGGTGCAGGTTCGATGACTGCTGATGCTCGTCAATTATAGCGAGAGAAGAGCAGCAGACGGTCAACGTTTCAAATAAGGCGAGACCTGGGCATCTGCACAAGTCCTCTCATTTTATAGTAACGCTTTCCATCCCTCACTTTGGCATTTCCTCCGCAGCAAGGGAAAGCGGAAATAGCAGGTGCGGCTCTCTACCCATTAGCCCGGGAGCGCCCAAGCGGCGCACTGGGCGACCTCTGGCGGTTCTCGCTCTTATTACGATTGAGGCCCCGCACAGGTTCCATCTCTGGTGGTGGTGCGAGCAGCGAGCCTGGTGAGGAGAGGAAAGGCCCTGACATCCCATCTGGTCTGGCCTGGGCCTGCTTACTGGGTACTTGCTGGGCCAGTGAGAGAGTGGGGAAGCGGGCGAGGCACTGGCAGGAAGTGTGGAATAGCAGAGGCAGAGGGGTGTGGATATGCTATAATAGTTGCCGGGACTGGAACAGCTTGGGAGCGAGGAGTGGCTTCAAGCCGCACTTCACTTCTTTTATCCGATCCTCTCCTCTATACTTTTTATCTCACAATATCTTAGGAAGTTGAGGGGTGAATTATGCATTTGATGAAGCAGATGCAGGCACAGAACTGGCTGATAGATTTTCGCGGGGGCACGCGGGCCAACATGTACCGTGTGCTCAAGACGGTTGTTGCCACCCGGTCGCCGTATCAGGAGATCCTGATTCTGGACACCATCGGTTTTGGGAGGGCGCTTTTTCTGGATGGCATTCCGCAGTCCTCGGCCCTAGACGAGCACATCTATCACGAAGCGCTCATTCATCCAGTCCTCATTGCACATCGGCAGCCCAAGAAGGTTTTCATTGTTGGAGGGGGAGAGGGAGCCTCGCTTCGTGAAGTACTGAGGCACAACACCGTTGAGCGGGTAGTGATGGTAGACATTGACGACACGCTGGTGGCGCTGGCCAGGGAGCATTTGGGGGAGTGGCACCAGGGAGCCTTTGACGATCCGCGAGTTGAGCTAGTGCATACGGATGCGCGGGGCTATCTAGAGAAGACCAACGAGACCTTTGACAGTGTCATTGTTGACGCCACAGACCCACTGGAGGGGGGGCCGGCGGCCCTGCTCTTCACCACTGAATTTTTCCAGCTGGCCAAGTCGCGACTCAATCCGGGGGGGACTTTTGGCATGCAGGCTGAAGCGACCGACATTGGAGTCTGTGAGGCGCATGCCTCGATCATCAAGACCCTGAAGCAGTGCTTCAAATCGGTGTTTTCCTATCAGGCGATGGTCACTTTCTTTGGTCTCCCCTGGGGCTTTGCTGTAGCCAGTGACGCGGACATCGCGGCGCGCTTTACGCCGGAGGTTATCGCGGCCACGCTGCGGGAGAGGGGTTGCACCAATCTCAGATTTTACGATGTTGAGTCGCACCAGCACATGTTTGCTCTGCCCAAGTACGTACGGGATGCCATCGAAGACCCGAACGTGGGCATGATCATCCGGGACGACCGTGTCCTTGTAGTGGAATAGAAAAAACGCCCACCTGAGCCATGCCCCGCTTGGCTTCGGCGCGGGGCATGGCCGTGAGCGTTTTCTGCGCCGAGGAGCCGACCCCACCCACAGGGATGCTCTCCTTCCTCCTCTTGTTCCCTTCCCTTCCTCCTCCTTTCCTCTCTCGCACCTTCGCGGCGACCCGTCCCTGCGGACAGGCAGGTGGATAGCGGGCAGGCGGACAGGTTTGGTGGATGAGCGGAGGGCGGAATTAGCGGGCGAGCCGGCGAGTTTCGACTTTCCCTGGCTCGAAGAAAGAGACGAGCGCGGCGTGGATGCGTTCAGCGGCGTCGGAATTATCCCGCTGGTAGTTGCAGATGTAGACCTCCAGCGTCGCGTAGCCCAATTCTGGCCAGGTATGGATAGCAATATGAGACTCAGCCAGGGCGATCAGGCAGGTGATACCGCCCCCATCGAACTGATGACAAAAAGCTCCCAGTTGCGTGAGATTGTGCTCTTTCGTCATCCTAGAGACGGCTGCACGCAGCTTCTCGCTATCCAGCTGAGCCATCAGGTTCTTGTCGCACGAATACAGTTCCGACAAGATGTGCTTTCCAACCGGAGGGGGTGCCATCGATTCAGAAACGCTTCCTTTCCTGAATTAATGTACCACTTTCGTAGCCCTGGTCGGTGCAACCAAACTCTATGTATCGCCAAAGCGATATTGTTGAGGTGCGTTGGTGAAAGCAGATATATCAGCCCAGATGGCTCCAGGGCGTTTTGTCACAGCGGCCATACTAGTTTAGCATATTTCTTCCCCCATGACAATGGCTGTGCTTTTGGCCAGCGGTCGATGTTGCGCGGTGCCTCTGTGGGCCTCTCGAGTGCTCTGAGGTCCTCTACGGTCTGTCCGATCAGGGAGCAACGTGCTGGAGAAACTCAGGGAAAGGCCAAAAAGAGACCTCCCAAAAAGATGGCCGTGATGCGCAAGCTGGCATCACGGCCATAGACTGGCTGATTGGTTGCCTTTAGCCGCTGTGAGAGAAGATCAAGGCACCAGCCTCCAGCCCTGCTACTGGCTTACTCTGCTGGCTGGGCCTGCTCTGGCTTCGAAGCCTGGCGTGTAACCACATTTGCGATGCGGCCTGGCACGTAGATGAACTTCTCCACGGGGGTATCGCCGATAGAGGCGGCCACGCGCGGATTGCGCAGCACCAGCTGACGGATCTCCTCCTCGGATGTCTCGACCGGCACCTCCAGGCGTTCGCGCACGCGCCCATTGACCTGGACCACCAGCGTGAAAGTTTCATCGCGTGTCAGGGCCTCATCATACTGTGGCCAGTCGCTCAGATGGATGCTGCCCTGGTGGCCGGTCATTTCCCACAGCTCCTCGGTGATATGAGGGGCCATCGGAGCCAGCAGGTGCATCATGGTCTCCAGGGCCTGGCGATAGGTGGCGGTGCGAGCGACCGGCTCGTGCTGTTGTTTGATCAGGGCATTGTTCATCTCCATCAAAGCGGCCAGGGCTGTATTGAAGCGGAAGTGATGCAGGTCCTCGGTGACCCGCTTAATCGTCTTATGGCGCAGGCGCTCGATGGCGCGGCTTGCCTCGTTCTCCTCCTCGCTGACTGTGCCGCTGACCCAGCTTTCCGTCACCAGGTTCCAGAAGCGGTTCAGGAAGCGCCAGACGCCTTCCAGGTTCTCTGCTTTGAAGCTACCGCCCTGGTCGAAGGGGCCGATGAACATCATGTAGCAGCGCACCGTATCGGCGCCGTACTTCTCGACATACTTATCGGGGGCCTCGACGTTGCCGCGCGACTTTGACATCTTTTGGCCGTCGGAGCCCAGGACCATGCCCTGGTGATACAGGCGCAGGAACGGCTCATCGAAATGCAGATAGCCCATATCGCGCAGGGCCTTGACGAAGAAGCGCGCGTACAGCAGGTGCATGGTAGCGTGCTCGGCGCCGCCCACATACTGGTCGACCGGCAGCCAGCGGCGGATGGCCTCCTCGCTCCAGGCCTGTGTGTCGTTATGCGGATCGGCGTAGCGCAGGAAGTACCAGGACGAGCAAATGAAGGTGTCCATCGTATCGACCTCGCGCGTAGCCGGGCCGCCGCACTGGGGGCAGGTTGTATTCAAGAAGGCCGGTTCGTAGCGCAGAGGGGACTCGCCCGTCGGCTTGAACTGGACATGCTCGGGCAGATAGACGGGCAGCTGGTCCTCGGGAACGGGAACCGTGCCATCCTTGGGACAATAGATGATGGGGATCGGGGCGCCCCAGTAGCGCTGGCGGCTGATCAGCCAGTCGCGCAGACGGTAAGTCACCTTCGACTGTCCGATGCCCTGTTCCTCCAGGTAGCTAATCACGCGGCGGATGGCCTGGTCGGCGGGCGTTCCTGTAAAGGGGCCGGAGTTGATCATGGTTCCGTAGGCCGCCTTGGCCTCGCTCCAGGTTGCCGGATCGCTTTCCTCCTCGCCTGGGGGCAGGATCACCTGACGGATGGGCAGGCCAAACGTGCGGGCGAACTCGAAATCGCGCTGATCGTGGGCAGGCACGCCCATCACCGCGCCCGAGCCATAGCTCAGCAGCACATAATCGGCGATCCAGACCGGCACGCGGTCGCCGCTGACAGGATTGGTGACAAAGCCGCCGGTGAAGACGCCCGTCTTCTCCTTCTCGGTATTCATGCGCTCGATCTCAGTCATGCGGCGGGTACGCTCGACGTAGGCCTCGACCGCGGCGCGCTGTTCAGGAGTTGTCAGGCGCTCGACCAGTGGATGCTCCGGGGCCAGTACGAAGAAGGTCACACCGTAGATCGTATCGGGGCGCGTGGTAAAGACGGGGATCTCGACGCGCTCACCGGCGATCTCGGTAAAGAAACGGATCTCTGCCCCCTCGCTGCGTCCGATCCAGTTACGCTGCATCGTGATAGTCTTCTCGGGCCATTCGATGCCATCGAAGCGCAGCAGCTCCTCGGCGTATTGAGTGATGCGCAGCAGCCACTGCTCGATCTCCTTGCGGATCACCGTACTGCCGCAGCGTTCGCACGTGCCGTTAGGCAGCACCTGCTCATTGGCCAGGGTAGTATTGCAGCCGGGGCACCAGTTTGCGGGGGCGCGAGTGCGATAGGCCAGGCCGTGCTTATAGAACTGCAGGAAGAGCCACTGTGTCCATTTATAATACTCGGGCTGACAGGTCACGACCTCGCGCTGCCAGTCCCACTGAGCGCCCATCATGCGCAGCTGTTGGCGCATGCGTTCGATGTTGGCCATTGTCCAATCGTGGGCCTGGATGCCGCGTTTGATGGCGGCGTTTTCGGCGGGCAGGCCGAAGGCGTCGAAGCCGATGGGCTGCATAACATTGTAGCCCAGGCGGCGCATAAAGCGGCCATAGGCATCGAAAGGAGAATAGTTGTACCAGTGGCCCATGTGCAGATCGCCGGAGGGGTAGGGGAACATCACCAAATGATAGAACTTGGGCTTAGGCGAATCGTCCGGCGCGTGATAGATCTGCTCCTCCTCCCAGCGAGTCTGCCATTTTGGTTCAATTACCTTTGGATCATATTTTGTGCGCGTGATCATTGCAGGTGTCCCTCCCCTGATAATCGGTCGGACCTGATCAGGCACTGCGGCCAACAGCAGGAAAGCAGAGGCAAAGCGAACTGGCGTCGTACATAGGCTTGCGAAGCCAGCCCGCGGCGCCCGCGCGAGAGCGGTGGCGCTTATTCTGCTGCTTCTCCTGGTCTGGCTGGCTGGCTGGCTCGTAGTGGTGGCCCTGCTTTGATAGCGGCGGTAGTCCAGGTGGAGCGGCAGCCGCCGAAAGACAAAGCAGGCTGCGGCGCAGACCAGGCGCAGGGCGAACGGCGCCGAGCCAGGAAGGCGACAGCGACAGGCCAGGAAATAAGCGACGGAGTAGGGAGCGAGCGTAGCAATAAAAAAACCTTTCATCCCCTCGGGACGAAAGGTTTTTCCGTGGTACCACCCTGTTTCCAATCACCATCAGCAGCTTACTGCGGAGTTGAAGAAAGGTGGACCTGAGGGGACTCGAACCCCTGACCTCCTCCATGCCATAGAGGCGCGCTACCAGCTGTGCTACAGGCCCAAGCAAGAATAGAGGCGACGCTTCAGAGCGCCGAACAAGCGAGCTATTCTTCACTCCGCAGGGCCGGGTGACTGGCACTCATTCACTGCTATAACGGGCATACCGACAGGTGCTACTGACTCCCGAGGCGTTCGCACCTGTTGCTCACAGGCGAGTTCGGTCGTTTTCCCGTGTAGCCTTGCACCAGCCGGCTACTCTCTGGACGGGTCTGGCGACCTACTACTCCTGCTCATCGCCAGAGCTGTTCTCTTTCCGCTGCCCTTTTACTATAGCACAAAGCTTTGCGGTTTGCAAGGGGGGAAGGCCCTTTAGTCCTTGCTGCCGTTGAGCTGTGCTCTACTGCTGAGCAGGCAGCGGGTGGAGATGAGGGGACTCGAACCCCTGACCTCGACAGTGCGATTGTCGCGCTCTACCGGCTGAGCTACATCCCCAAGCCTTTGTGTTGGCAGCTAGAATGATAGCACATTGAAGGGTGAATTGTAAAGACCCTTTTCGAGGAGATCTTGCAATTCACCCGTTCCGTTTTATGGAGATGGCGGCAGGCTGGCGATAAATTCCGCCAGGTTTTCACGTCCGTCGACGCGGATGCGCAAGAGAGCGAAAGGCTGGGTGCTTTGCTGGAGCCAGCCGGTGGGGCCGGGGTCGGTTGTAGCGCCGACATAGCCGTCGGCGGCCAGCATGGTGGAGATGCGTGTCTGTTCGAGGGGGGTACCGTGGCGGAATGGCTCGCCGCTGGGGTAGCAGAACTGTTGGATAGGGATGCCGAGGTGCTGCTGCAGGGCAGCCTGTGAGGCCTGCAGCTCCTGCTGAGTGAGCTGGGGGTCGCCGATGATGATCCAGCCCAGGCTTGTATGGTGCACGGTATGTGAGCCGACCTGCATGCCCTGGGCGAGCAGACTACGGATCTCGTTCCAGCTCATATAGCCCGCGGCGCCCACGGCCCCGGTGATGATATAGAACATGCCGCTGAAGCCGTGGGCCTGTAGGAGGGGCACAGCGTAGTGATAGACGTCCTCGTACCCATCGTCAAAGGTAAGGATGATGGGATGCGGGGGCAGCGGTGCGTCGAAATAGAGAGCGTTGAAGAGCTGGTTGAAGGTGATGGTGTGGTAGCCGTGGCTTTTGAGATAGTCGAGCTGGGCGGCAAGGTTGCGCGGCGTGACCGTCAGGCTGAAATCGAGCAGGTTGTGGGTGGGGGCTGGTGAGACATGATGGTACATCAGGATGGGGACGGAGACGCTGCGGGCGGCTGGCTGCGGTGGGGGCAGGATGGGGGCTTCGGAGTCTGCCGGTCCGCCAGAAAGCACATACCAGTGTGGCTGTTCATCGCCCTGACCGGGGCTGCCCTGGACGATGAAGGGCAGGTTGTGGTAGACGCTCGCCGGGTGCCGGTCCTCGGGCGGTAAATTAGCTTCCTTGCTCAAGATGGCGTCGGGGGCCAGTTGCAGCGAGGCCGGGACGGTCAGGGTATCGCTGTAGCTCGTCATGGTCTCGGGGTCGACCCAGCGGCTGAGCCGGCTGGGCAGTCCCAGGCTGAAGCCCTGGAGGGTGTAATGGGCAAAGCGTGCCTGCCAGAAATGCGCGAAGGCTTGCTCGTCGGGCCAGAGGGCGCGCCGGGCAGGTGCCAGGAGCGACCACATGGTGCTGTAGTCATGGTGCAGCAAAGCTGTCAGATAGCGCTGAGCGAGAACAAGCACTTGCTGCTCGTTGGCCGGCTCCTGCGGGTGCTCGGCGATGAAGGTAGCAGAAGAGTGACGCTGGGCCTGGTTGCCGCCCGTGCTACTGCCGCTCAGAAGCGCATAGAGGCCCCAGGCGAGAACGGCGGTGGCGATCAGAAGCAGGCTGAGGAGGCCAGTCAGCAGCAGTTGGATGGTCCGGGATGGGGTCGAGCGATAGCGGTTCCTGCTGGGAGAGAACAGGCTTGCCGGTCGTCTCGCTGCTCCCCCTGAGCGGGCTGATCCTGGCTCGCTCTGGGAGACCGACCCGTGCGGCTCGTGATTGGTGGTGTATCTCATGGCTGAGCACCTGTGCATGTTGTGTGTTCTTGCCTATAGCTGTACATGACCGCCCCCTCATTATACCAGAATTTAGGTAAAAATACCTATTCAAGAGCAGCAACTGGCGATCAGCTGTGATGAAATACGCTGATAAGTGATGAGGTGGAGAGAGTGGCTTGTGTCTCCTTAGAGGATAGGAGTGCTGGGAGAAGTTCTTCACCCAGGTTTGAGGAGAGGAGGGAGAGGAAAGGGCAGGAAGGCTGGCTCCGCGCAGTAGCGGGCCAGCCCATTCCGGAGCCGCGGGCAAACGTTATGTGGCGGTGGCTGCCCGGCGGTCGGCGGCCCCGGCGCGCATCTCGCGAGCGAGGCGGGTCGGCTGTACGAGGGGTTAGCCTTGACAGAGGTGGTAGTAGCCGGGGCTAGCCTTGCTTCTCATGGTGACCACCGAACTCGAAGCGCATAGCCGAGAGCAGCTTATCGGCAAAATCTGCCTCGCCGCGGGAAGCGAAGCGCTCGTAGAGGGCGGTGCTGAGCACGCCGGCGGGTACGGCCTCGTCAATAGCGGCTTTGATTGTCCAGCGCCCTTCACCGGAGTCGGAGACGCGCCCCGCAAACTGGCTCAGATCGGGATCTTGGAGCAGGGCGTGAGCGGTCAGATCGAGCAGCCAGGAGGCGATGACGCTGCCGCGGCGCCAGAGTTCGGCGATGTCGGCCAGGTTGAAGTCGTACTGATAGTACTCGGGGTTGCGCAGCGGCGTCGTCTCGGCGTCGATCTCTTCGGGATGCTTGCCGATGTTGGCGTGGCGCAAGATGTTGAAGCCCTCGGCGTAGGCGGCCATGATGCCGTACTCGATGCCGTTGTGTATCATTTTGACGAAGTGGCCGGCGCCGTGTGGGCCGCAATGCAGATAGCCGTGCTCGGCGGTACCGCCGACCTGCTCGCGTCCGGGAGTACGTGAGACGGCCTGGAGGCCGGGGGCGAGGGCTTCGAAGAGCGGTTCGAGCCGCTGCACGATTTCTGCCTCTCCGCCGATCATCAGGCAGTAGCCGCGCTCAAGGCCCCAGACGCCGCCGCTGGTGCCGACGTCCAGGTAGTGGATGCCATGCTCTTTGAGTGTGGCGGCGCGGCGAATGTCGTCCTGATAGAAGGAGTTGCCACCATCGACAACGACGTCGTCGGGGGAGAGCAGCGGAATGAGCTGCTCCAGAGTGGCATCGACCGAGGCGGCGGGAATCATCAGCCAAACGGTGCGGGGCGGCTTCAGCTGCCCAACGAGTTCGGACAGGGAAGTAGCTCCTGCAGAGATGGCCCCCTCTTTCAAGCGTTTCTCCACGGTCTCGGCGTGGCGTGCATAGCCAATGCATCTGTGGCCGGCCCGTTGGAGCCGCAGCGCCATATTGGCTCCCATGCGTCCAAGCCCGATAAGACCAAGTTCCATATAGCGATCCTTTCTTTTTTCTTTCTTCTCTAGCTAGCGAAGTTGGTGTTCTCCGGGGTACGGATGGAGAGGCGGGCGCGGCATGCTCTGGTCTGCCTGATGGGAGGGAGTCCCTTCTGACGGCAGACGGCTGGATGCTGGGCGAAAGGAAGAGCAACGCAGCGCTGCCTGTCCATCGCTAAGTGTACCATACTGGTGCAGGGAAGTGAAAAGAGAAGGGCTGACTGGTCGGAGTGGGGGCGCTGGGGGAAGGTCTGCCAGGCTCTCACCAGAGGGGAGGGCCGACGCCAGCGAGGGGGATCTAGAACCTGGAAAGGGCTGCTCCCTGGCAATCTATCTGCCAGGGAGCAAAGCAAGGGTAAGGGAGGTTGCTGCTGTCGAGCTGTAGTGTAGCCTGAGAGGCGATAGACCTACCTCATCGGCGCTACAGCGAGGCGGCGCTTTCCAGGCGATCTCAGCTCATCAGATCGTGTGAGCAACTGGCTGAGCGGTTTGACTTCCTCTGCCAGGTCTGGCGAGAGCAGGCGCTGGCTATCAGGATCAGAGAGGGACAGCCCCGGGGCTGTCCCTTACGCGCTTAGCTGCTGGTGCGCTGGCGTGTTCGACGCATCAGTACATAGCCCGTTTCCAGGATGGAGAAGATATCGATGCCGAAGGCGTACAACTTCATGCGCGTGCGCGAGAGAACGTTGCGCACCGGGCGCATCTCCTGATCCCAGACGCCTTCGGCCTGGGCCAGGCTCAGGCGCCGCCGACAACGCTCTACTTCGGCCTCGGTGATCTGGCCATTGGTGAAGCTGGCAAGAAGGACTTCGTAGGGGCAGTAGTGGGGATAGGCTTCGAGCAGGGGGAGCAGCACACAGATTTCACTGTTGGTAAATTGCTGCTCGGCGATGAGACGGGGCAGACCTTCCTCACAGGCGAGCTGGGCCAGGGTGCCCAGGGTCAGGTTGAGGGCCAGGAGATGGTGGGAAGGGAGCAAATCGCGCAAGGCAAAATGGCGAATCTCTGCAGGTTCTTCTTGCACGGGACGTGGGGACGCTTTGGTCATACGCAGAGAGGTCTTCTGCATGGCACGCTCCTTCTGGCTGGCTAAGATAGCTGCTGACGGACGGACCAACTTGCCGAACGAAGCCCGCGCCGAGCCGGGGGCCGGTGGTGGCTTTGTGCCGCCTGTTTGCTGCTGGAGCGCCCGGGACGTCCCCCCTCTTTCCGCGTCAAGGCCAGCGCAGTTCGTCGCCGGGCCGCGGACCCCTCTTCCGCTGGCGCTCGCTTGTTGCTGGCTGGCGAAACGGCTGCTACTCAGGAGAGGAGCAGCAGGCCCTGCACTGCGAGAGCACTATAATAGCTGCACGAAAATAACGCTCCTTTCCTCATACTGCTTCTCCACAAGCGCATCTTGCTCCTTGAATGCTGCTCTCTACAGAGGACGAACGAGCGGCGCGTTGATCAAATTACGTCTGGGGAGCGCGCTCGCTGTCGCTGAGCCGGCGCTTCGGCGCGCTGGCCGTTGCCGTGGGAAGCATGGACTGCTTCAATAGGTGCTGTACAAAGAAACGCAATGATATTCAATGTCTGGTATATTTTGTTCCTTCCATATTTTACAGTACCAGATAATCGCCCAAAAATCAATACCTGAATTGGCTTTTTTGCTTCTCTTGCCAGAAAGGGCAGTGCCATCCCTCTGGTGGGGGGGGGTGAGCGCTGCGTATGGGACATTCTGGCTATTTTCCCGCGCTGTGCCCGCAAATTGGGCGATTCTGTTCCATACTGCCTTTCGGTATCAGCTTTTCGGTATCGGAATGCAGCTGATCGTTCAAGGGTTAGCCCTCTCTCTCAGTACCTCTCTATCTCATTCCTGTTCTTCCATCCTGGCTACTTCGGATCATCTCGATTCCACAGGTACATGCTGGAAGAGCTGCCTTGCTTCTGAGATATGGGGTAAGAGAGACGGTTGTCCTTGAAAGGATAATACAGATGTAATTCAACAGGAAAGGTGCGCTTCAACCATGCAGAAGACCGCCCTGCCGGCCTGGTTCGGCGATTCGCGAATAGAGGCCAGCGCGGATGTCGTGATTGTGGGGAATGGGATCGCCGGCCTGACTGCTGCGATCGAGGCTCGCCGTTTTGCGCCTGATGCCACGATTCTAATCCTGACGGAGCAGTGCTATCCGACGATTCACACGCCGGCGCTGCGTCAAGTCCTCTCTGGTAAGGTGAGCCGGAGCCAATTGCTGGCCTATCCCGAGGGGACGGAGCAGGCGCGTGGGATCAAGGTGGGGGTAGCGCGGGTTGAGATGATCGATGCGGTCGAGCGGAGGCTGCTGGTAGCGGGTGGGGGGGTAGTCCACTATGGAGTACTCCTCTTGGCGACAGGTAGTGTTGCCCGTGGGTTGCCGAAGGATCTGCCTGGTACTGCGCTGGATGGCGTTCTGACGTTGCATCGTCTGCCTGACTATCTTGATGTCAGGCGCCGGCTGCGGGAGGTGCGAGAGGTGGCGGTGATTGGTGGTGGGGTGCATGGAGCTGAGACCGTCATGAGCCTTTTGCACGTAGGTAAGCGTGTTCACTGGTTCATTCGCGGTTCCTACTGCCTGCCGCGCTTGCTCAATCGAGTGGCGGCTGAGCTTGTTTTGCGACACGTGGAGCAGGCGGGGGCGCTGGTTCATCTGGAAAGCGAGGTGATAGGCTTTGTGGGCAGGGTAGGGGAGTTAGCGGGTGTTGCCACGGCTGACGGGCGTCTTGTTCCTGCGCAGCTGGCGCTGATTTGCACAGGGACCCGTCCCGCGCTCGACCTGGCGACTCGTTCCACCCTGCCTCTTGTCTACGAGGAGCAGCAGGGCATTCTTGTCGATGAGCGGCTCTGCACCAGTGTCCCGGGAATTCTGGCCGCGGGCGATGTGGCGGCCTGGCGGCATCCTCTGAGCGCATCCTATCGCTCGCGGCCATCCTGGCATGCTGCTGTCCTTCAGGGACGAGTGGCTGCAGCGACCATGATGGGGCGGGTGGTGACCCAGGTCAGCGAGGTGATTGGTGCTTCCTGGCAGGCCACACGGCTGGGTTCGCTCTCCATCCTGGCGGTCGGCGATCCCTTGGCGGAAGCAGCGGAGGTGAAGGTCCTGACGCGGCATGGGAAGCAGAGCTACCATCGCCTGGCGCTGGTGGATGATCGTCTGGTTGGCTATCTCGCTCTGGGAAGGGCGCAGCCTGATGCCCTGGCGATCAAGCGCCTCATCGATGAGGCGTTGCCTGTGGCGGCCATTCAGGATGCTCTGCTCCGAGGCGATTTTGATGCACGTGCCTACTTTGCGCGGCTTCGCTCGTCTAAGCTCTATACCTTAACGGCGCCCGGGCGGCTGGCGGAGCGTACATTGGCGACCTCCCGGTGTGCGCCTCCTCTGTCTCCTCCGCTGGGCACGACGGCTGCAGTGGCGGGATGGCAGGCGCCGCCCCAGGGCGGTGAACCCTTCCTGCAGGGAAGCGTGTCAAGAAGGAGGCCCCAAACTGAGCCACTACGGAGATTGATCCCTGCGCAGCATGGTGCCGATGTAGCCAATGCCGCGGGTTCTGGAGCACTTGCTGATCCCGATTCTTGGACTGGGGGGCTGGAGCCTGAGCCGCTGCCGCGACGGCTCTCGCTACCGGCCTCTCTCTCCCAGTCGAACCCGCGTCCGCTGCGGTATTGTCGCTAGCCAGGCAGCGAGGCCTGGCATGAACTTGCTCCTTTCTCAAGCGATGCAATCCTTCTTACTGACTGGGAGGCGCCAGGGTGGTTGGTTGCGGGCGTCAGATGGCTGACTCTCTGGCATCTGGCTGCTCTCTACTGGTGTTGCTTGGTGGTTTTGGGCTGACCATCCATCCTGGTGGTGTCCTGGTGATAATGGTCCACCGCGTGCTGGCCGGTAAGCAGGGAGGCCGGTCACTCAAGCATCCATACATCAGGGGAGGATGATTTTATGCTGTGTCCACGTTGTCACGCTCAGTGGGATGGGGAGAGGCGAGCCTGTCTGCGCTGTGGCTTCGTGTTACCTGTGGCCAGCGGAGACGCGGTGGCTCGCCCGGGAGATCGGGAGCGGCCCCATTGGTCAACCGGCGCTGGTGGAAGGCAGCCGCACTTGCATGTTCCGCGGGTGACTCCTGTTGCCGGGCGGCATGCTGGTGGGCAACAGCCGCCCGTTCCACCGGTGCTGGTGAGCGAGGCGCCGCGTTACCAGTCGCCAGCGGAGCAGCTGCGTCAGCATCGGCCCTGGCAGACTGCTGGTGCTGGTGCTGGTGGGCGTCAGGAGCCGACGACTCTGGATGATCAACGCCGCACAGAGGAGCAGGTGCGCGAGCGGGAGCGCCGGGGAGTAGGGCGCTCTTCTGGGGCGCAGCCTTCGACTGCGGCTGAGGGGCTGCGGTCCCTGCAGGCGGGCGAGCTGCTCCAGGGGGGGCGCTATCGTCTGGCTGAGCGTCAGGGGCGTCATGAGTGGTTGGCGGAAGCTTACGAGACCTTCTGGCTGGCGCATGATGCTCGCCGTGGGGGGGCGCCAGTTCGCATTTGTGAGTTTGTGCTGCCGCGTGAAGATGGTCGCCTGCGGGGGGCGCTTGTTCGCTCTGCTGCTTCTTCCCTCCATGCGGCGGGACGTCACACGCAGATCCCTACCTTGCTCGATGTTTTTTCGGAGGCGGAGCGCGATTTCTTCGTCTTCGAGCATGTTGAGGGGGAGTCGTTGTTGCTCCGTTTGCGTCGGCGCGGGCGTCCTCTTGGTGAGCAGGAGGTGGTCGAGTGCTGTCTGCAAATGGTGGATGTCCTGGAGTTTCTGGCCAGTCAGACCCCTCCTATTGTTCACGGTTTGATCCGGCCAGACTATATTATTGCCGGTCGCACGCGCTCTCACTATGTGCTGACGGGCTTTTCGGTGATGCTGGCCTCGGGGGCAACGCAGTTTGTGACCGGTATGGCTCGCGCGCAGCTCTCGCCTTATACGGCCCCCGAGCTGACTCATGGGGTGATCGATAGCCGTGTTGATCTCTATGCTTTGTTGGCCACGGCCTACCATCTGGCGACCGGTTGTCCGCCGGCCAGAAGCCAGGGCCGTATCCCTCCGGCTCGTCAGTTGAATCCGGCGCTCAGTCCTGGTTTCGAGGCTATTTTAGCGAAGGGTCTCTATTCAGGACAGGGGCTACGGCCCGATCTCTCGCAGCGCTATCAGCATCCTGCCCAGTTGCGTCAGGCGCTCACCGAACGGACGACGCAGCGGGAGGCACCGCTCCAGGTTGTTGAGCCTCCTGCTGGACTTTCCCAATCTGTGTCTGTGGTCTCTGAGCCGCGTCCGCCTGCGACCGAGCCGCTGCCTGATGCGTCTGAGGACCCGCTGCAGGGTCATCCGCT
Organism: Thermogemmatispora onikobensis; assembly: GCF_001748285.1. Classification (NCBI taxonomy): domain Bacteria; kingdom Bacillati; phylum Chloroflexota; class Ktedonobacteria; order Thermogemmatisporales; family Thermogemmatisporaceae; genus Thermogemmatispora; species Thermogemmatispora onikobensis. The sequence goes on from NZ_BDGT01000025.1 coordinate 86,457, forward strand.
CTTGCAATCGTTGGCTCCTCCCTCGGATCTTTCGCAGCACGAGGAGTCACTGCTGCCCGCTCCCGAAGAGCTGCCCCCCTTGCCAGATGGCAATGATTATCAGCGGGTGCTGCTGTGGGGGATCACGCTCTTTCTCTCGCTCGTCTTGACCATCGCTCTCGCGCGTGGCTGGTTCTGATCAGGCTCGACGAGTGGGTGATGGCCGAGGTGACCAACGGGAGGGGAGAGGCGCTGCGTTGAGTGCAGCCGCCGGGCTGAGCATGCCAGTCGCTCCAGCTAGCCGGCGAGGGAATAAGTAGGGGGAGACTGCCCGGCTCGCAACCTGGAGCCGGGCTTTTGTTCTGCTGTGCGAGCTGCCTCGTCTGGCAGCTGGTGTCTGCTCAGGAGGAGGGTTCTGCTGCTTGAAGTTGCAGCAGGTCGAGCATGGCCCCACACTCGCGGAGGATGCCCGTGGCCTCGCGTTGATAGTTGAGGGCCTCGCTCTGGCGTCTGGGGCTGTCTTGTAAGAGCAGCTGGGCATAGCTGATCAGGGTGCGGGCGTAGTGCAGTCGCATGCCGCGTTCCTGGAAGATGCGCAGGGCCTCCTCAAGGTGGTGCTCTGCCTGGAGATGGGTCTCACGGGTTCCTGCCTGGGCAGAGATACGGCCTAGCAACGCCAGGGCCTCCCCCTGGATGATCGTCATGTTGGTGCGGCGCGCCTGTTCGAGAATGGCCTCGGCCTGGGACTGCGCGTGGCCTGGTTCTCCAAGTAGGAGGTTGACCTCGGCCAGGGTCAGTTTTCCCTGGGCTTCGACGTCTGCGGTGATCCCTGATTGGGCTGAGGCCAGCCGCAGCGCGGCCCGGGCTCGTTGGAGCAGTCGCTGTTGAAGTTGCTGGCCCTGCGCGCGTTGCTCGGTCTCGGCGGTGATTTCTCGGGAGAGGCTGGCCTGTAGCAGGCGCGCCTGGCCAAGGCGTAGACGGGCCAGGGCGACCAGGGCCGAGCTGATGCAGGGGCTGCTTTTAATGGTGCGTCCGATGGTCAGCGCTTGATAGAGGGCCTGGCCGGCCTCGCTCAGCTGACCGCGGGCTTGCAGGACACCAGCCAGATAGCCGTTCCAGTAGCTGAGGTAGACCTGGTCTTTCCCTTGCTCGCCCTGGGCGATAGCTTGCCTGAGATAGCGCTCGGCATCGTTAAGGTCACCTGTGCGTTCGGCGAGGATGCCCAGGTTGCTGAAGACGACGGCCATCAATGGCAGATCGCCTACCTCGTCCGCCAGCTCTAGCGAGCGACGACAGTAGGCCAGGGCTTCGGCATGGTTCGCGCGGTAAAGAAGGACATGTCCAATATTACAACAAATGTGGGCAATTTCTCGCTTATGGCCGAGTTCTTCGGCAAGCTGGAGGGCGACTTGCAGGTGATGCAGGGCCTGCTCGTGGCGACCGGTGTTGATCTCCAGGGTACTTAAAAAGCGGTGGGTGCGGGCGAGACCGATGGGGTCGCCGCTGATCAGGGGGGTAGCGGGCCGTGTTTCTTGGTGAGCCAGCCTCTCCTCGGCGTTGGCTGGGGTTGAGATGGGGGCGCCGCCGGCGCGTGTCTGGAAGCTGTGCGTGTAGAGGGCTTCAAAGAGGCGCAGAGCCTCCTGCCCCTCCTGGCGCGCTTCGGCGTAGCGGCCTTCGTCATTGTAGATGTAGCCTCGCAGGTAGCGCAGGGTGGCCCAGGCCATCCCTCCTTCGATGCCTGCTGCGCGCAATCTGGTGGCGGCCCGGTCGCAGTAGTCGTGGGCGCGGGCGAAGTCGCTCATATAGAACCAGGTGCGGCCAATCTCGGTGAGCAGGCGCGCTTCAAGTTGCGTTTGATAGGGCGGATCGCTCGGGCCGTATGTCCGGCCTTCCTGTGCAACATCAAAGGCACGCTGATAGAGCTGGCAAGCCTCGGCGTAATGTCCCTGGATGCGGATGCACTCGGCCAGTCTCCCCAGGAGATAGGCGCGGCGGTCATAAGGGAGAACCTGGGGGCTCCTGGTGGGCGTAGTGGGGTCGCTGATCTGTGGGAAATGTTCGACGGCGATCCGATAGAGGCGGGCCGCCTCGGTATAAGCCGAAAGGGCGTAGGCGGCCTCTGCTGCCAGCGAGGCGTAGCGGATAATCTGCTCGGGTGGGCCGCCGCCGGCGACCAGGTGGTAGGTGATCATGGCGGCGCCCTTCTCTTCGTGGCCACTATAGAGCTGGCGCAGGGTTTCGGCGGCGCGCCGATGCAGCAGGACGCGCTTCATTCCAGACATGCTCTCGTAGAGGTGGCTCGCCAGTAAAGGATGCCAGAAGTGGTAGCTGATATGGCTGCCGCTGCTGGTCTCGCTCAGGACGCCGGCCTGCAGGGCCTCGTCTAACAGATCGAGGACGCGCTCCTCGTCGAAAGGCTGGGGATCGGCGGCTTCCAGGGCGCAGAGGGCCTCGAACTCGAAGGAGCCGCCGAGAATGGAGGCGTCGCTGAGCAGGCGGCGGCAGTGGCGACTGAGCCGGGTGAGGCGCATATCGAGCACGGCGGTGATGGTCTCGGGCAGGTGCTGCAGGCTTGCCTGAAAGCTGCTCTCGGTAGGGGAAAGCAGTTGCATTTCAATGCTGCGGGCCAGTTCCTCAGCAAAGAAGGGATTGCCAGCGGCGTGCGACTGGATGAAGCGCAGGGCTGCCGGGGGCATATGGCTGACGATCTGGGCAATCTGTTCATCGGTGAGCGGCGGCAAGTCCAGGGTGATGACGCCGTGTTCGCGCTGCAGGTGGGCGATGAGCGTCTGGAGGACGGTATTGGCGGCCAGATCGCTGTCGCGGCAGGTGCCGATGAAGAGCACCGGGTGGCCGGCGAGACGGCGCACCAGGTAGCCGAGTAGCTCACAGCTGCTGGCGTCGGCCCAGTGCAGGTCGTCCAGCACGAGCAGGAGGGGAACCTGTTTGCTGATGCGCGTCAGCAGTTCTTGCAAAGCCTCTTTGAGGCGCTGCTGTTCCTGCTCTGGGGGTAGTGGTGGTGGGGGTGGCAGGATCTCGTAGAGTTCGGGCAGGATAGCCCCGAGGGGGGCATAAAGTTCGGGATGTTGTCGAATCTCCTGGGTAAACCAGAAGTCTTGCTCGGTAATGCTCCGCAGTGGTTCAATCCAGAGGCGGTACGGGATGGCGCTTTCTTGCTCGTAGACGCGGCTCCAGATGACCGTCCACTGGCGTTGCAGGGCCTCGCGGCTGAGTTCTTCGGCCAGACGAGTTTTGCCAAGGCCGGGGGCTGCGACCAGGACGGCGTACTGAGGTTGGCGTTGGGTTGCCAGGGGCAAGGTGGCAGTGGCCCCGTTGCGGGCCGAGCCGGTCCCGCTGGCTGCGGGAGTCAGCCGCTCCAGGGTAGTTGTAGCGAGCTGCTCAGTGGTGATGAGGAGTTGCCGTAAGCGTGTCAGCTCCTGATCACGCCCGACCAGAGGGCTGCGGTGGGTGCGCCCGATCTGAGGGGAAGAAGAGGCGGAGACACTCTCTCGGGAGGTGGCTGGCTGGCTCGGTTGAGGAGCGGGCGCAGGCCGGGGGCGAGAGAGAGGATGGTTGGCGCAGATAGCCTGGTAGAGGGTCTGAAGCGCCTCTGAGGGGATCCCTTCATGTGAAGAAAGGAACTGCTGGTAAAGGCGGATGGCCTCGCTGCGGCGACGTAGGGCTGCCAGGCAGTACATCGTCAAGGAGAGAGCTTCGTCATCGCTGGGGTTGTAGGCTAAGAGGCGTTCGAGCAGTGGCAATGCGCCAGTGAGGTTATCTCGGGCGAGGCGTAGATCGACCAGGGTTAGCAGGGCCTGGCGCCAGCTCCTGCGTAGGGTTTCGCGTCTTCTGGCGAGCTGGGCGGGATAAGGCGGGACAGTCCAGCCAGCGAGCAGGTCCCCTTTGTAGAGGCGCAGAGCCTCATCGAGCAGGCTCTCGCGGAGCGGCTCGTCGCTGCAGCGCGAGGCCTGGTTGAGCAGCTCTTCGAAGGCGTCGGCGTCGATCCACAGGGTTTGCTGGCCGGCAAGGCTGAGCGCCTCCTCGCTTTCTTGAAGCAGTATGGAAGCTGAGGCTAAGGCGCTGGCACTGGTGAGCCAGTAGCGCAGGTTGGAGACGGCGCGTTCGAGGCGGCGGATGGCCTCGGACGGCTCCAGGCCAGGCCAGAGGGTGATCATGGCTTGCTGACGCGAGAGCTGACGCTCTGGACTGGCGGTCAGCAGAGCCAGGAGGGCGCGCCCGGCGAGTTGGAGAGTGGGGCGTCCGCCACGTCGGGTGGTTCGCTGTTCTTCGATGGAACGTTCCAGACGTAGGCTGCCAAGCAGGTAGAGGCGTCGCTGCGAGGGCTGCGCTGGCTGACCGGCCACGATCTCTTGTTGTTCGATCTGGGTCAGCGCCTCTGGTGGCAGGGTGCGGCCAATATAGGTGCGTGTGGTCTGGCCGCCCTCGCTGCGATAAGCGTACCAGTAAGGTCCGTGCCCGCGCCCTGCGCGACATTTTTTACACTGTGGTTTGCCACAAAAGCTGTACTGACGATAGTAGGTGACCTTACTGTTCATCGCGCGCACTCCTTGCCGCTACGCAGGCTTGCTGCTGGGGAGCTGATCGCAGAGGCTACCAGGAAGGGCCTGGCCTGCGTGCGTCGCACTGGTCTTGCTGGTGCGTCTAGGGGCCACTGGGCGGCCCACAGGCTCTTTCTCCTGGCGAGGGCAAGACGGTGGCTGCGTGGCTGCGCTGGTCCCAACTGGGTCTGGGGGGCCGCTCCTGCCCCGGAAAGCCCTGACACTTCTGGCAGAGGGAGACGGTGATGGTTGACGACGTGGGGCGACTGCTGGAGCTGGCTGCTTACTGGCAAAGCAGGACCATCCCCGGCCTGCGCTGCTCTGGCATGGGAGCGCGCTCTCTTTCCGTGCTCCAGTGCGGGTCTGGTGAACTGGGCAGGAGAGCCCCGGAGTGCTGCAGGCATCGCAAAGCTGTGGCGCTGGTTCTTGAACGGGTCTTCTGGCGCCATCGTTACTACACGCATGCGCTCTGCTGCTCCCTCGTGAACTGGCCTGGCTTACGTGGCATCGGGCACCCTGTGAGGCCATCGCAGGTGTGAAGCGGAGCCTCTGTCTGATCCCTGGCCAGGACGGCCTGATCTCATTCGTCTTAGCTCGCTGAGTCTGCTCGCTAATCTTTAGCAGGACTGCTGCATTCTCTTGGCTGCCATAGGACGAAGGCTTAGAAAGAGGCCTGCGCCTACCGGGCCTCTTTCTCTCCTCCGAATCCCAAAAAGGCCGCACTGTGAAATGTCGGTAGGAAGTAAGTAGTCACAGCTAAGATTACCCGATAAATATCGGTGCTTCAACCTGACCGCCAAATGCGACCGCTGGCGAGCGGCGCGGGAGGTCGAACTGTTCATGCGAGCGACCGGCGTTTCTTATTATAGCTTATGAGATGTGATCTGTCAGGTAATGCTCGCTCTATGGTGGCAAGAAGCGCCTGCCAGGGATTGCGGCCCGGTTCTGGTTGAGGTTCAGGGCCGTGGAGAGGTGCAGTAATCGAGAGAAGGGGAATGGGAGACAAAAAGGTGGGTCGGTCAGCGCTGCGGCTTCGAGGGGTTCAGACCGGGGGAGGCTGACCGACCCGTTGTATCGACAGGCGGGCCAGGCAGGTGCGGCTGGTGTGTCAGTGGGCCGGGATGGTGCTACGGGAGGTGGCCGTAGCCCGTGGCTCACTGGCTGTGGCACCCTGCCGGGGGCCTGAGCTAGCTCGCCATGTCTGCAATCACGGCGAAGGGTGCGCTGATTAGTCGAAGTGAGACATCAGGCGCTTCCTTTCTCAGGGACGTTACTCTGAGAGGGACGAGGGCGATCCGATCGGTTGAGTGATCTTGACCTGGTCGCATCCTCGCCCGCTCAGGCAAGGGTTGTGTCGTTTGCCCGTGTGGGCTATGGGTAGCTCCTCTGGCCAATGCGGCCCGTAGAGGGCGGTGCTGCCAGGACGGCTGGAGCGACGGGCGCTGTTGCAGCCTATGAGTGGCTGGGTGGTACCACGTGACGCTCTGCGTCGCTCGCCGTCACTGCCACATCCCCGGGACCACTGCCAGCAGCAGGACCAGCAACTTGTTAAAGGCTTTGAGATCGACGCGCTAGTACTTAGGCTATACCTGTATCTGTACCTGCACGTCTCGCCTGGTGCCCGGTCTCGTTACGGCTTGTTTAGGTCTCGCCTTGCTTCAGTGAATATGGCTGACGAGAGTTGCCCTCGGCTAGAAAACACGGGCAGGAGGCAGAACCTACTTATGGACCATAGCGATACTGAAGGCTTGGTGATGCGCTTGATGGCAAAGTAAGTAAATGATGGAACCCGCCCGTTTGCAGGGTCAAAATCAGACCCACGGCAAGAGCCGCCAGAACGATCAGTAGGCAGATGGTGATAATGAGCTGCTTGCGGTAAACGGCAATATTCATTGGGCTTGCTCCTTCCTGAGTGCACTTCCGGACGACAGGACGAGATGACTACCTGCTGACTAATCGTAACGGACAACGTCAGTCTAGATATCTTGGAACAGATGGGCACATGGTTTTCGGTAGATGTTCACCTCCGCTGGATAGAGCGAGCTTGACTCTTACGGCTTTGCGCATGGGGTGCTGCTTGTGATCCGGAGCTTTGCTCCAGCCTCATCCCCATTCTGGCTTTAGCTTACTTTTATAGTAATCGATGAACCGCTGACAGCACCCAGGATTCTTCACCTGTGTATCAGGACAAATAACCGCCGCCCCCTAGAGGGACATATCAAAACTGATGGATGTATAAACGCGATAAAGCATTAGAGGGTGATTGTCAAACTGACCTTTACTCTGGTCACTTCCGTCTGAGCGAGGTGGCACTGGAGCTGATCAGGATTGAGGGGCTTTTGCCTTTATCCTGTATTGATGGAGGAAACGCTCTGCCACTTGGACCTCAAGGTTGGCCTGACACTCTCTAAAGATCCGATGAGCATCCTGCATGTAGTTGAGACCCAACTTGTAATCACGGCTGCTAGCTTTGTTTTTTGAGAGGAGGACTTGGCCATAGCGGCAAGCGGTACGAGCATATTCCAGATACATTCCTAAAGAGGAGAACAGGGCAAGGGCTTGCTCAAACATTGGTGCAGCCTCTCTATAGTTTTCCCTGAGAGCTAGGATCTCTCCCATGAGACGTTGCGTCTTTGCTTGCTCTTGTCCCGAGTGACTCGATATGAACTGCTCCATCAGATAGACAGCTTGTTTATGGGCTGCATCTACCTGCCCGAGCTGAAGGCATGTTTCTGCCAGTGCTAACAGTCCTTCGATACGTACCTCTCTCTCTAGCTCTTCAATTTTGAGACCTCTTAAAAGTGCGGATTTGGCTTTCAAAAGTAATTTTGCTTGATTATTGTCTTTCAATGTTGCTTTTGTGGAATAATAGGTTTTACTATTGATAATACTCTTGCTCTGAAATAAGTAGAGGCTACCGAGAGAAATTAAGGCATATCCAATACAAGGTTTATTATTTATATGTCTAGCTATATTGATGGCTCTTAATATATATTTCCTAGCTTCCTGGAAATCTCCTTTATCTCTAAGTGTATTTGCTAGATATGTTTGGCATATACTCATATAAATATGATCGTTTAACACCTCTGCCAGGGCGATGCACCGTCTAAGCCAGGCTTCTGACTCGGCCAGTACGCCAGTCCTTGCGGACAAGATGCCTAAATTGCCATATATTACCAGCAACAGTGGACTATCGTTATATTTTTCTGCGATTGAAAGCGCATAGCGGAAGAAGGTCTGGGCCTGCCCATAGCTGGCTCGGCTTAGATGGGCATGTCCAATGTTACAGCATACTGCTGCTATATCCCTTTGGCAGTTCAGTTGCTCGAATCTGGCAAGAGCTAAATTAAGATGAACTAGCGCCTCATCTGTCTTGCCTACGCTGTTCGCAATCGAGCCGATTAAACGATGGGTACGGGCTAGATCAATTGGGTCGCCAGCCAAAATCGAGCTGACATGAGTTGTCCTTGGGCTAAGCGAGCCTCCCGGTGCTGGACTTTCCAGGATATCTTCAAAAATGGTTAAAGCCGCTCTGGCCTCCTCTAATGCCTTTTCATAGTTGCCATCCTGCCAATCAATGTAGCTACGCAATCTTCTAATACTTGCCCATGCAGCGCTTCTTACAATCCCCGCCTTCTCTAGAACATGCTCGCTATGCTTACAGGAGTGTCTAGCTTGTTCATTGTCTCCCTGGTTGTACCAGGTCCAGCCGATCTCGACCCAGATCATCGCCTGATACTGGGCCTCGTAGAGGGCCTCCTCCGGGCTGGCCGGCTGGCGCCCATAATTGCGCACCTCCAGCAGGCGCTCGTAGAAATGGCGGGCCTCCTCCGACTTGCCCTGCACCCGCAGCGAATAGGCCAGCAGCTCGTACAGGTCCGCCAGGTGCAGGCGCTCCTCCTGGCTCCAGGCGGCCAGCGGACGCCCCTGCGACGCCTGCAAATACTGGATCGCCAGGCGATAATAATACTCGGCCTCCCCATAGGACGACAGCGCGTAAGCGTGATCCCCCGCCAGCTCCGCGTAGTGCCTGATCATCGCCGCCTCGCCTCCGCCCTTCACCAAATGCTGCGTAATCGTCGCCGCGCCTTCCGCCTCGCGTCCCGCATACTTTTGCGTCAGCACCAGGGCGGCCCGCCGGTGCAGGCTCGTCCGCCGCGCTCCCGACAATCGCTGGTAGAGGTGCAGGCCGAGCAGCGGGTGCCAGAAATGGTAACTGATGCGCGTACCGGCGCCTTCCTCGACAAGGACACCCTCGCGCAGCGCCTCCTCCAATAGATCGAGTAATGTGGCTTCATCAATATTGCTGCCACCCAATTGCTCTAGCTGCAACACCTCCCCAAACTCGAAAGCCCCCTCCAACACCGAGGCATTGCTCAACAAACGCTGGCAGGCCGAACTCAGGCGGCGCAAACGCAGATCGAGCACCGCCGCAATCGTCTCCGGCAGCGGCAGAGCCCGCCCGAGCTCCTGCTTCTGCCCGCCGTTGGCCGCCTCTGACACGAGCTGCTGCACCACCTGCGGGCCTGTACTGGCCAGCGTCCGCGCCAGCTCCTCGGCGAAGAACGGGTTACCTCCCGCCTGCTTCTGAATATAATGCACCAGTGGCTCCGGCAGATGGGCCACCAGCGAGGCGATCTGCTCCTCGCTCAACGGCGCAATTTCCAGGCGCAGCGCCACCTGCTCGCGTTGCAGATGGGGCAGCAACGTCCGCAGCGGATGCTCCTCCGGTAGCTCCGTATCGCGATAAGTAGCAGTGATCATAATGGCTCGCTGCTGCAAATGGCGCACCAGGTAGGCCAGTAGCTCGCAGCTACTGGGATCGGCCCAGTGCATGTCATCCAGCACGATCAGCAGGGGAGTGCGCTCGCTGATCATCGTCAGCAGGTCCAGGGTAGCCTCCCACAATCGGCGCTGTTCATCCTCGGGCGACAGGGGGCTGGCAAACTCAACATGGGGCAAAGCATTCAGCTCGGGGAGAAGAATACTCAAAGGCTGATAGAGCAGGGGACGATGACTAATCTCCTGGATCTGCCAGAAGCCGCGACTCTGAGCATTGCGCAACACCTCCGTCCAGGGCCGGTAAGGAACGCTGCTCTCCTGAGCATAAACCCGGCTCCAGGCGATGGCCCAACCGCGCTGCTGCGCCTCTCGTCCCACCTCCTCTGCCAGGCGCGTCTTACCGATCCCCGCCTCGCCGGCCAGCAAGACGCACTGCGGTTGGCGCGGCTGATCGAAAGGAGAAATCAAGGCTCGCCGACGATTGCCCAGACGCACGCGGCGCTGCTGCTCGCAGGTATGCATCACCGTACGCAACGTCTCCAGCTCCTCCTCGCGACCCACCAGCGGACTCTGATGCTGGCGCCCAACCTGCACCTGTGAGCGCCCGTCGCGCCCCTCCTGGCTGCGGCTCTCCACATCCAGCAACGATGTCAGAGGCACTGAGGGCAGCCCCTTGACGCCCACCGAGCCGCGGCGCACCTCCTCATAGAGCCGGCGCGTCTCAGCCAACGGCTCGATATCATGGGCCCGCCGTAGCGCCTCGACCAGGCGATGGTAGACGCGCATAGCCTCAGCCCGCCGCCCCCGGGCCGTCAAAGCAATAATCAGGCGCTGCACCGCGGCCTCATTCGTATCATCGGCGGCCAGCAAACGGTCCATCGGCTCGATCACCGCCGCATAGGCCTCGCGGGCCAGACGCAGATCAGCCAGCTCCAGCAGTGCACCCATCCAATGCCGGCGCAGCATATCGCGTCGCGTCACCACCCACGGCACATCAGACATCTCCGGCAGCAGATCATTTGCATAAAGAGCCACCGCCTCCTCAAGCAGATGCTCCCGCTCAGAGGCCATGCGCTGCTCCTCATGGGCCTGTGCCAGCAACAGCTCAAACGCATCGCTATCCACCCAAATCTCATGCTGATCAGCCAGAATCAGCCCCTCATGCTCAGTGCGCAGCAGATGCGAGGTTGAAGCACGTGGAAGCGAAGGCTCCAAAATGCGGCGCAGCGAATGCACCGTTCGATCAAGCCGGGCCGCGGCGGTCTCAGGATCAAGATTTGGCCAGAGCGCTTCCATAATCTGCTCGCGGCCAAGCTTGCGCCCCGGGCTAAGGAGCAAAAGAGCAAAGAGCTGGCGCGGACGCTGATGGTTCCAGCGGACATCTTCGACCGTCTGCCAGTTACGTCCCACCCGGCGCTCAAGCTCAAAGCGACCTAGCATCGAGACGCGGAGCACGGCGGGATCATCGTCCTGGGCGGGCCGCCCGGCGATCCAGGTCTGGATCTGCTCAGGCTGGACATCGGGAGGTAAGGTCTTCCCAATATAGGTGCGCGTCGTGCGGCCATTCACCGTCTTGTAGGCATACCAGTAGGGGCCATGTCCAATGCCCGTGTTACATTTGCGACAGCGCGGCTTGCCGCAGAAGCTGATTTGTTGATGGTAGGTCACTTTTGTGCTCATGTGATGATCCCCTGAAGGTGGTTCCTACCTGTCTCTGAACTGCACGGTGCTGGAGATTAGGGATAGGCTGAGCTGCGCAAAGGGAGCCTACCGGGACGCTGTGATTAACTCCCTCATTATACCTTATACCCAATTATGCGCAAGCTGGCAGCAGGAGCGGGTCAAAAGGATAGCGCCCCTCTCTCATGCTCTTCACCTGACAACGCTAGCGCCCACTGTGCAAGAATCCTGCTGGTAGCGCGCCGGCAAACAGTTCCCCACTCATTGACAGCCTGGTGGCGAAGATCACTGCTTGATCCTGGTTTGAGATCAACACAAACGCCTCAGCGAGCTTCCCCCAGCGCAATCCCCAACAACAGCACTGGCTCGCGCGCCAGCCAATGACCAGCCGACGGCCAGCAAGGACCAATGAGCACATCACGCTTTACATAAGACTGGTATAAGACAGGACCAGCTCGAATCTTCTACTCAAACCAGCTCCCGTGGCGGCTGTGACCCCTTACTCATCTGACCGGGAGCAGAAGCCTGGGACACGAATCAAGCAACTCAAGGGCCTGTATCGCCTCATTGCAAGGTATACATCTTGCGATTCTGAGACGCCTGTCGAGAGAAGTCGAGCCATCTACTCCTACAGATGGGGACCTCAGCAGGCCCCCATAGCGCCCGCTTCCCACTGGCCTGCGCCTTCTCCACAAGAAAGGCGGAGGAGCAACCCCCTCCCAGGAAGATAGTGAGGAGGTAGGGAAAACTACCGATCGGTATACTGCCCAGTGTCAGTGAGATCCTCGTCTGTCCTTGTGTTCTTCTGCGCGCCTGGCGCAGGTTAACGAGGGAGGAAGACAGCCCATGTGCGAGAGCGAGGTTGCACGGCTGCGATCGCAGATCGAGAGAGAACTAGAGGCCATGCAGCGCGGTCTTTACGGCCTGGCTCTAGGGACCGCCCGCCATGAGTTCATCCGGCGACGCATGGATCATCTTGGACGCTACCAGCAGCGACTCGCTGGTCAGGTAGGCGAAGAGCAGGCCATGCAACTGATGTATACCCTCTACGTCCAGGTGGTGGGCTAGCAGGGGCAAGCGCTCACATGAGCGAGGAGGCGTAGACGCTGACTATGAAAGAGCAGCTGCCGTCGGAGTACGAGACGCCTCTGTTGGCACACCTGCAGGCTCTCCCGGGGTTGGTGAAAAGACAACTGTCTGGGCGCGGCAGATCCCCTTTGCGCCGTTGGCAGCGCGATTTGCCCCTGCGCCTGGAAATCGGCACAGCCTGGCACCAGGGCGAGGGTCGTCGCCTTGGCCCCAACGGGGATCGCTTAATCGCCCTGCAAGGAAGCTGTATTTGCAATGAACGCTTGCTTCCCATCGGCCTCTTCGTGGTGGCCGACGGCCTGGGACTGGGCGATCGCGCCTACGATTTAGAAGCAAGCAACCTGGCTATCCAGACCCTCCTGCATTTCGTCCTTCTGGGCCTGGCAGGCTCTCGCCCCCTGAGCGAGGAACAACTGCCGAAGTTGCTCGTCGAAGGCATCAGGCGCGCGAACCAGGCCGTCTATCTGCGTAGCATAGAAGCATGCGCATATATAGTCACAACGCTGACGGTGGCCCTCATAGTCGAGCTCACAGCCTATATCGCCAACGTAGGCAACAGCCGGGCCTATCGTTATCGAGAGCGCGAGGGACTGCTGCAGATCACGCGCGACCACTCGCTGGCCGCACGCATGGTTGAGACCAGCGTCATCACGCCAGAAGAAGCCCAACGTCATCCCGAGCGTCGGCAGCTCTACCGGGGACTTGGCAGCAAAGCCACCGTTGACGTCGATTGCTTCAAGCTTGGCCTCCAGGTCGACGATCGCTTGCTGCTCTGCTCCGATGGGTTATGGGAGGTTGTTCCTGAAGCCCAGCTCTTAGAAATCCTCTCTCTACCCGGCCTCTCCTCGGCAGAGATCTGCGATCGGCTCGTGACCACGGCGCTCGACAGCGGCGGGCTTGACAACATCAGCGCGGTTCTCGTGCATGTAGCACCAATAACCGCCTGATCACTGCTCAAACAACATAAGGTCAATCTTTACAGCATATTTCTCGAAACAGGTC